>NZ_JBEXGU010000288.1:0-6652 GCF_040607515.1 Streptosporangium sp. NPDC005286
GGCCGTCGCGTGGCCGAGGTCTCCGGCGGAGAGGCGATGCTCATCGCCATCACCGGGCTGAGCATCCGCCGCACTGCGATCACCCTGCTCGACGAGCCCACAAACAACCTCGACCGGCCTACCCGCGCCAAGCTCGCCGACTTCGTCGACCAGTGGCCGGGGACCCTCGTCGTGGTCAGCCACGACCTCGAGCTGCTGGAGCACATGGAGAACACCACCGAGCTCTACGGCGGCACCCTCGACACCTTCGGCGGCCCTTACAGCGCCTGGAAGGAACACCAGGAGCAAGAGCAGGCGGCGGCGGTCCAAGCCGCACGGTCAGCCCAGCAAGCGCTCAAGGTCGAGAAGCGGCAGCGCGTCGAGGCGGAGACGAAGCTGGCGCGCAGGGAGCGCACTGCGAAGAAGACCCAGAGGGACGGCGGCATCCCGAAGATCCTGGCGGGCAACCGCGCCAGCAAGGCCCAGGCGTCCGCGGGCTCGTTGCGCTCCACGCTCGACAACAAGGTCCAGGCGGCCCAAGTCGCAGTCGACGCCGCGGACGCCCGCGTACGCGGAGAGGAGCACATCACCCTCGTCCTGCCTGATCCCGACGTTCCGCGCGGAAGGCGCCTCGCGGAGCTGCATGACCAGGACCGCACCTTCGTGATCCAAGGGCCGGAGCGGGTCGCGCTTGTCGGGGCGAACGGCACCGGAAAGTCGACTTTGATCGAGCAGTTCATCCGCGGCACGGCTCCCGCGCCCGATCGGCCGCATGGGCGTCTCCTGACCGAGCTCGTCGGCTACCTCCCGCAGCGTCTCGACGGGCTCGACGACGATGCGAGCGCGATGGCGAATGTGCAGTCGGTCGCCCCTGGGACGCCGGCAGGCACGATCCGCAACCAACTCGCCCGGCTTCTTCTGCGGGGCGACAGCGCCGATCGTCCGGTGCGTACGCTATCCGGCGGCGAGCGGTTCCGCGTCTCCCTCGCGCGACTCCTCTTGTCGGAGCCGCCGGCTCAGCTGCTGGTCCTGGATGAGCCCACCAACAATCTCGATATTGCCAGCGTCGAGCAGCTCGCGGAGGCCCTCGATGCGTACCGCGGGGCCCTTCTTGTCGTCAGCCACGACTTCGCGCTCCTCGAGCGGATTGGAGTCGACACTGTCATCGAGCTCGGCAGGGACGGCCGTATGCATCAACGCCGAGACCTGAACATCTGATGGTCTTGGATCGAGCGCGACGAGGCCTTAAGGAGCAGGCAGGTCGTGGGCCGGCTGACCCACCTGCTCCTTCGCTGGGAACCTTCCACATACCGATTTCATGCACGCCGTTTTGCCCGGCGCCCGATAACTCAAGGGAATCCCCAGCAGCGCACGGCGAGATAGTGATCGGCGCTGCTGCGGAGGGGGCGGGCCGCGGCCGGGCTGCGCGCAGCTCCCGAGAGGGGCGCGACGGGAAAGCCATGGTTCCCGAAAGGTCGAAGCTGTTAGGAGTGGGTAGCCTCAGTGACGGGGCGAGTAGTGCTCCACAGCCGTACTGTGCCGTCTTCGCTGCCGGTGGCGAGGGTTTTGCCGTCCGGGCTGAAGACCACCTCGTAGACGTTCTCGGTGTTGCTGGTGAGGGTGGTGGGTTCGCGGCTGGCCACGTCCCACAGCCGCACCGTGTTGTCGAGGCCGCCGGTGGCGAGGGTCTTGCCGTCCGGGCTGAAGGCCACCGAGGAGACGGCGCCGGTGTAGCCGCTGAGGGTGGTGGCGGTTTCGCGGCTGGCCACGTCCCACACGAGTGCCCGGCCGTCGTCGCTGCCGGTGGCGAGGAATTTGCCGTCCGGGCTGAAGGCCACCGAGCGGACATAGGCGGTGTGGCCGCTGAGGGTGGCGGTGACAACGGTTTTGCGGCCGGTCACGTCCCACAGCCGCACCTCGCCGTTGATGCTGCCGGCGGTGGCGAGGGTTTCGCCGTCCGGGCTGAAGGCCATCGAGTGGAACCAGTCGCTGGTGTGGCTGTCGAGGGTGGCAATGGTTTTGCGATCGGCCACGTCCCATAACTGCACCGTGTCGCTGCCGCCGGTGGCGAGGATCTTGCCGTCCAGGCTGAAGGCCATCGAGTAGACGGGGCTGCTGGTGAGGGCGGCGGTGGCAACGGTTTTGCGGCCGGTCACGTCCCACAGCCGCACCGTGCCATCGAGGCTGCCGGCGGTGGCGAGGGTTTTACCGTCCGGGCTGAAGACCACGGAGTAGACGATGTCGGTGTGGCTGGGGAGGGTGGCAATGGTTTTACGGCCGGCCGCGTTCCACAACCGCACCGTGTCGTCGTGGCCGCCGGCGGCGAGGATCTTGCCGTCCGGGCTGAAGGCCATCGAGTAGACGGCGCCGACGTAGCCGGTGAGGGTGGCGGTCGGTGGGAGTTCGGGGGCGCCGGTGGGGGCGGCGCTTGGGGGGAGCTCGATGGCGCGGGTGAGAGCGATCGTGGTCGGCACGCCGACCGCGGCCAGGGCCCCGAGTCCGCCCAGGAGCAGGGTACGACGAGATAGTGATCGGCGCTGCCGCGGAGGAGTCGTGTTCACACCCGTAGGTATAGAAGATCATGCTTGAGATTGACTTGAAGGTGCCTGCATCACCTTCTGCCCGGTCCGATGCGCCTGAGCTGATGAAACGGCAGTGCCTCCTGCTCTACCGCCGAAATCCGTACCGATCCTCCCCGAAGGCCCATCTTGCTGCGTCGTCCCAGGCCCGCCGCGGGCGCGTCGACCCGGCGGCACGGCCCGGTCGACGCACCGCACCCGGCGGGCCCAGCGGGGGCCGCTCCATCCGTACTCAGTTGCAACTGGTCTTCAAGGGTCCACACCCAGAATTTCGATCATGTCGGAGACGATGCGGGGCAGCACTAGAGCCTGTCTGACAAATGATCAGGGCCAGTGCGGTTAGATGATCGTTCATGGTGAGACGCGGTGAACTGACCGATAAGGCCTGGCAGCGGATCGAGCCGTTGCTGCCCGCCACGGATGGACGGGGCCGCCCCTGGCGGGGCCACCGGCAGGTCATCAACGGGATCTTGTGGCGGCTTCGGACCGGGGCGCCCTGGCGCGACATCCCCGAACGGTACGGGCCCTGGCAGACCTGAACCGCGCCGGGTTCGGTGGAGACTCTGATGTACCCCGAGTTCGGTGGAGTCGGCTTGGTTGACTCTCATGCCAGCTGGGCCTTCACCCTTGCGTTGTGCGTGTTCTCCGAAGATGACTGACTGCTGGCGGGATATTCGGGTGCGGAGGGTCGGTGGGGTGGTGTGTGATCGAGGGATGGCGATCGAGGTGGGTAGGCCGGGGGTCGACGGGCTCGGTGACGTGGTGCGGGTGTTGGGGGAGTGGCAGTACGACGGAGGGCTCGTGCAGTTGCATCCAGGGGATGTGGGGTGGTTCTGGCGGTTGGGTGCGGAGCGGACGGCGGAGGCTACGCGGACCTGGACTCGGGCTGGGGAGGTTCTGGCGGTCGGGCTGCTGGATGGTGCGGAGTTGCTGCGGTTGGCGTTCGCACCGGAGGCGTTGCGGGATGAGGAGTTGGCGCAGCAGGTGGTCGAGGACGTGTCGGCGCCTGAGCGTGGTGTGCTGCTCGAGGGCAAGGTGTACGTCGAGGCGCCGATGGGTGCGCTGGTCCAGGACCTGTTGTTCAAGGACGGCTGGGAGAGTGGCGAGCCGTGGACACTACTTCGGCGTGACCTCGGCGCGCCTGTGCCGGATCCCGGCGTTCGCGTCGAGGTGATCGGGCCGGAACAGGCGCACGAGTGGGCCGCGGTCCTGCGGGCGTCGTTCGACGGGTCGACGTTCACCGACGAGCGCTGGCACGCGATGGCGGCAGGTGCGCCGTATGTCGACGCGCGGTGCCTGGTCGTTCGCAATGAGCAGGGCGAGGCGGTGGCGGCCGTGGCGGTGTGGTCGGCGGGTGAAGGCAAGCTAGGGCTGATCGAGCCGATGGGGGTGCACCGGGCACACCGCGGTCACGGTTACGGCCGAGCGATCACGGTCGCCGCAGCGTGCGCACTCCAGGAGTTGGGTTCGTCCAGCGTGGTCGTGTGCTGCCCGAGCTCCAACGTCGGCGCCGTCGCCACCTACCAGTCGGCCGGCCTCGAGCAGTTGCCCGAGAGACGGGACCTGTACCGCAACGCTTCCTGAGGTTTTCGGTGTGGGGTCGGGGTGTGGCCAGTGATTGCGAGGTTGGTCTCCGGGGTTGGAGTGTCGGTAACGAAGCTGTCAGTGCGCCACGAGGCGCTGTTTGTCTGTTATGGAGGTGAGAGACCGCCATCGCTTCGCCGTCGTAGCGGCGGGGTGGAAGTAGGAGGCAGCCTGAGCCGGGAGTCGCCGGGGAAGGTGGGAGCAGCCTCGACGAAGTCGGGACGGTCCAGCACGACCGGATGGGCCGGGCCTGGTGAACGAGACGGGAAAGTATACGCGAGGAACCGGTGTCTGTACGCCTCTTGATTCGTTGCCAGCTCCAACCCGGTGGATATGGGCTGGTCGGCGGCGCGCATCCGCCCCTCATCACGGGCGGGGAACTCCTGGTCGGGTATTGGCAGCCTGGGCTGGGAGGCCGCGGTGAAGGACTACGGCGTAGCCGCGGCGAGGCCGCAGGGGCAGAGCCGGGTGCCTAACCCGTTGAGCGGACAGCAGTGAACGTGGGAACCATCCGCGTGCGTTCCACGCCCGTCCTCAGCCGGAGGTCATGTGGGTGGATAGGCGCGACGTCGGCCGAAGGCGCGGATGGGGCGGAGCCGTCGTAGTACTCGGAGTCGGGGAGAGCCCGGCACGTGGGGAAGGGCGGCAGCGTGCCAGTCAAGGAGAAGAGTGCAATGTCCGAAGACGCACCGGTGAATACCGGTGCCGTGCGGTGGCCGGATTCCGATTCGGCCTGGAGTGCGGTACGGAGGATGCAGATCAAGTTGCACCGTTGGGCGGGAGAGGATTCCTCCCGCCGGTTCGGTGACCTGTTCAACCTCGTCTACGACCCGGCGTTTCTGGTGCACGCGTGGGAACGCGTCGCATCCAACATCGGGGCGAGGACGCCGGGAATCGACCGGGCCACGGTGGCCCAGATCGAGACTTGGATCGGGGTCGAGGCGTTCCTGGGCCGGATCCGGGACTCGCTGAAGTCGGGCGAGTTCGAACCGGTCGAAGCGCGGCAGATGATGATCCCCAAGGCCGGCGGGAAGCTCCGCAAGCTCGGGATCCCCACGGTCGCCGACCGGGTGGTCCAGGCCAGCCTCAAAGCCGTGCTGGAACCCATCTTCGAGGCGGATTTCCTGCCGTGCTCGTAGGGGTTCCGCCCGAATCGGCGAGCGCATGACGCGATAGCCGAGATCCATCATCTGGCTTCTGAGCCCATCAACTACCGGTGGGTGCTGGAGGCCGACATCACGGCGTGTTTCGACGAGATCGACCACACCGCCCTGATGGGACGCCTGCGGGCGAGGGTCAAGGATAAGCGCGTGAACACGCTGGTCAGGGCGTTCTTGAAATCCGGGGTCATGACGATGTCCGGAGATCGGGAGGAGAGATGGACGGGTACTTCGCAAGGCGGGATCTTGTCCCCGCTGCTGGCCAACATCGCTCTGTCGGCGCTGGATGAGCACTTCGACCGGCAATGGCGCGAGGAGATGGGAACCGATAAGCGACGGGCCAGGCGCAGGAAGAAGGGCCTGGGTAACTGGCGGCTCGTCCGCTACGCGGACGACTTCGTCGTGATGGTGTTCGGAGAAGGACACCACGCCGAGGCACTGCGCCAGGAGGTAGCAGACGTCCTGGCCCCGATGGGGTTGCGTCTGTCGCCGGAGAAGACCCGTGTGGTCCACATCGACGAGGGCTTTGACTTCCTCGGATTCAACATCCGCAGGCAGCGGAGACGAGGAACGAACAAGCACTATGTCTACACCAAGCCGTCCAGGAAGGCCATTCGGGCGATCAAGGACAAGGTGAAGACGAAGACGAGCAGGTCAATCCAGCACATGAGCTTGGCGGAGATGCTCGCCAGCCTCAACAGGATGCTGCGGGGATGGGCGAACTACTTCAGACACGGAGTATCAAAGAAGATCTTCAACGCGGTCGACAACCATGTGTGGCATTGCGTCACGAAATGGATCTTCCATAAGTACTCCCGGATTGGCTGGCAACAGCTACGCCGCCGGTTCTGTCAACCGGGAACCTGGAAACTCGCTCACGGGGGAGTCACGTTCACGGGTGCGGCCAGCGTCTCTGTGATCCGCTACCGCTATCGCGGCAGCAAGATCCCGCCTCCCTGGGCACCGAGCCCGGCAGCCATCACCAGCAGCTGACCTGCGGGCAAGGCACGTGGAGCGCCCGGTGCGTGGAGACACGCACGCCGGGGAAACGGACTGATCGCAAGGTCAGTACCGCGCCCCGGTCCGACCCAACTGAAGTAAACGCGATGGCGTCCGGCCAGGTCAGCGGCTTGCGCTTAGGGGTCCCGGTAGTACCGGCGAAATTTTCAACGGATAGGCAGGTCAGAGCTCCCTTAAGAACCTTCGGGCACAGCTTGGAAGGGGGCCGCTGACCTGCATATCCGTTTTTTCCCGCGTCGTTACTACTGGAACCCCCATTAGCAGTCCGGGTACGATCTCGCCGCGCCGTGTCCGTCCACCCAGTATTCGGCGGCGCCGGGCCGTGAGGCC
>NZ_JBEXGU010000289.1:0-6615 GCF_040607515.1 Streptosporangium sp. NPDC005286
AGAGCGGCGGCGCTCGACGGCCGGCCGGCTGAGGCCGCCGACCTCTACGCCACCGTTGTCGGGCGCCTGCCCCTGGCCCAGTACGTGATCGAGTACGCCGAGGTGCTGGTCGCGGCGGGCAGGGATCCCGCCGAGCAGTGGGCGCTGCTGCGCGCGCAGCGGACCCTGATGGAAGCGGCCGGGGTCAAGGACGACCTGACCTGGGCCGAGTTCGAGGCCGACCACGGCTCTCCCGCACGGGCCGTCGAACACGCCGAGGCCGAATACGCCCGCAACCCCAACGTGGTCGCCGCCGACGCCCTGGCCTGGGCCCTGCACCGCGACGGCCGTGACCAGGAGGCCCTGCCGTACGCGCGTAGGGCCACCGCCACCGGCTGGCGCAACGCCCTGTTCCATCACCACCGCGCCGAGATCGAACGCTCGCTCGGCCGCACCGAGGAGTCCAGGCGCTCCGCCGCCCGGGCCCGCGACGCCGACCCCACCTTCTCCGCCGATCTCCCTGCCCTAGCGAGGTTCTCCTGATGCTTGCGGTCACTACCGCCGCCTGCGGCCTGGCGATGTGCGCGACGCTCGCCGCAGGCGCCGCGCCCTCCAACGCGGAGGTGGCGCACCCACTGGGCAACTTCACCGTCAACCACTACAACGGCCTGCGGATCACCCCGGACCGGGTGGAGAACCTGGCGGTCGTGGACAGCGCCGAGCTGCCCACCCTGCAGGCCCGCCCCGCGGTGGACGCCGACCGCTCAGGAACGGTCTCGGACGCCGAACGGTCGGCGTACGGCACCGCCCGGTGTGGCGAACTCGCCACCGCACAGCGTCTGACGGTGAACGGGACCGCGACGGTGTGGCAGATCTCCGAGGCCGTCTTCGCCTACGAGCCCGGTCAGGGCGGCCTGCAGACCAGCCGCCTGACATGCCGCCTGCACGCCGCCGCGAAACCGCTCCAGGCACCCACCGCCGCGGCCTCCGGCTCCGGGACCTCGGTGACGTCCGAGGGGAGCGGGACGGTCGAATTCAGTGACGGCTTCCTGGCCGACCGGCTGGGCTGGCGGGAGATCACCGCGGTGTCCGCCGCGGGGCTACGGCTGGTGCGCCCTTCGGTGCCCGGCACGAGTGTGAGCCGGGAACTGCGGTCCTACCCCGGCGACCTGCTGGCCGACCCACTGGACCAGCGGGCGGTGAAACTGGGCGTGACGCCGGGAACCGGCTCGGCGGCGACCGCGATACCGCTGGTGTCCGGCGGACCCGTCGCAGACGCACTGGCCGCGCTGGACCGCCTGTTCACCAACCTGATCGGCACCGCGTCGCTGACCGTGCCGCTGGGCCTGCTCTCCATAGCGCTGGCCGCGGTCCTCGGCGCCGGCCACGCGCTCATCCCCGGTCACGGCAAGACCATCATGGCCGCCTACCTCGCCGGCCGCAGCGGCCGCCCACGTGACGCGCTGGTCGTCGGCGCCACCGTGACGGCCACCCACACGCTGGGTGTTCTCGTCGTCGGCCTGCTGCTGAGCGCCTTCTCCGCCCTCACCGGGGAGTCCGTGCTCGGCTGGCTCGGCCTGGCCAGCGGCCTGCTGATCACTGTCATCGGCGCCGGTCTCCTGCGATCGGCCTGGCGCGCCCACCGCAGCGGCGAGCCCTCCGGCCACAGGCACGGACACGGGCACGGACACGGGCACGGGCACGGGCACGGGCACGGGCACGGACACGGGCACGGACATGTGCCCTCCGCCGAAGGGCACGACCAGAGATCCGGCTACGGGCACGGCCACACCGATCCGGGCCGTGGAGTCGTCCGGACGGCGGTGCTGGATCGGGAGCGGCCCGCACAGACCGAGGCCACCCGCTCGCGGCGCGGGCTGGTGGGGATGGGGGTGGCGGGAGGCCTGGCGCCCAGCCCTTCCGCGCTCGTCGTCCTGCTCGGCGCCATCGGGCTTGGCCGCACCTGGTTCGGGATCGCGCTGGTGTTCGCCTACGGCATCGGCATGGCAAGCACCCTGACCGCCACCGGCCTGCTCCTGGTCAAGCTGGCGGGACGACTCGACCGGATGGCGACGAGGGGACACGGCATGGCTGCCCGCCTGTCGTCTCTCGCCCCGGTCGGCACCGCCGCCGTCGTCGTCGTACTCGGCCTGGGCCTGGCCATCCGGGGCCTGGCCGGAGCCGCCTGAGAGGAGCCGGCCCTAGGCCCTGTCCTGCGGATCTTGCCGTGGCGAGGATCGGTCAGGTGGTGTCTCGCAAGGCGGAGGAGGGAGCCACAGCGTGCTGCGGTGACCGACGACAACGCGGCGAGGCGCCGCCTGGGCGACCGCAGTAGGCAAAAGATCCGCAGGACAGGGCCTAGCCTCGCGTCCGGCGGTTCCACAAACCGTGAACCGCCGCTCGCCAGGAGCGCAGGCCACCCGGGCGACGATTTCGGGCCGGCCTCCCCGGGGGAGGAGGGACCACCGCCGACCGGCTCGGCCGTCCTCCATCTCGATGCCCCGGCAGCCGTTCCCCCGCCCAGACGGGCGAACCGGTTCAGAGTTTCTCCATCGCCTTGCGGATGCGCTTGTCGGAGATCGAGTACGGGGTGCCGAGGGTCTGGGCGAAGTAGCTGACCCTGAGCTCCTCGATCATCCAGCGGATCTGCCGGACGTCGTCGTCGGAACGGCGGGCCGGGGGGAGCTTCTCGACCAGCTCGTGATAGTCGTCCTCGATGTCGTGCACCTTGCCCATCCGCTCCCCGTCGCGGAACGCGTCCTCGTGCACCTTCTCCAGCCGCCGCTCGGCTCCCTTGAGATAGCGGAGCAGATCGGGCAGGCGCTTGTGGCCGGTCTCGGTGACGAAGCCCGGGTAGACCAGGTTGGCCACCTGGTCGCGGATGTCCTCGATCGCGGGCGTCGAGCGGGACTCGGGCAGCAGTGTCGAGACGGTGTGCCAGACCTTGAGGATGCTCTCGACGCGAGCGACCACCTCGGCCGTGGTGTCGAAGAGTTCGGCGCGGACCGCTTCGTGCAGAGCGGTGTAGGCGGACTCGTCCCAGACCGGCCCGCCGTACTCGTTCATGAGATGGTCGGCGGCGCAGGCGATGCAGTCGTCGAACAGGGCGACGGCACCGGCGTGCGGGCTCCGGCTCAGGGCGAGCTTGGACTGGTTGCCGAGGCGGCCGAGCACCCATTTGGCCGGGGACGGGGTGTTGAGCAGCAGCAGCCTGCGGGTGCCCTCCCACATGGCCCGGCGCTGCTCGGCCTCGGTCTCGAACATCCGTACCGCCACGGTGGCGCCCTCGTCGGCGAGCGCCGGATAGGCCTTCATCCTGCGCTGCTCGAACGTCTTGGGCAGCGCGCCCACGGTCCACCCCGTCAGGCCGGATTTCTCCAGGCCGTCGGCGGCCTTGGAGAGGGTCTGGCGGAGTTTGGGGGCGAGGCGCCGCTTGAGATCGGCCAGGTCCTTGCTCTCGGCCAGCTTCTGCCTGCGGCCGTCGGTCACCCGAAAGGTGATCTTGAGGTGGTCGGGGACCAGGCCGGGCTGCCAGTCCTCGCGGGTCACCTGGAAGCCGGTCAGGTTGAGCAGCTCGCGCTCCAGCACCGCGAGCAGCGGCTCCTGGGTGGGCTCGGCCCGCTGGAGGACCTTCTTGGCGTAGTTGGGGGCGGGGACGAAGTTGCGCCGGATGTTCTTGGGCAGGCTGCGGATGAGCGCGGTGAGCAACTCCTCGCGCAGCCCGGGGATCTGCCAGTCGAACCCCTCGACGTTGACCTGGTTGAGCAGCGCGAGCGGGATGTGCGCGGTGACGCCGTCGGCGTCGGTGCCGGGCTCGAACTGGTACGTCAGCGGGAAGCGCAGGCCGCCCTGGCGCCACACGTCGGGGTAGTCGCGCCGGCTGACGTCGCCGGCCGACTCGCTGATCAGCATCGACTTCTCGAAGCTGAGCAGGTCGGGCTGGTCGGCGCGGACCTTCTTCCACCAGGAGTCGAAGTGCCGGCCGGAGACGACGTCGGCGGGAACACGCTGGTCGTAGAAGTCGAACAGGGTCTCGTCGTCGACGAGGATGTCGCGGCGCCTGGCCCGCTCCTCCAGTTCCTCGACCTCTTCGAGGAGCTTGCGGTTCTCGGCGAAGAAGGCGTGGTGGGTCTCCCAGTCGCCCTCGACCAGGGCGTGCCGGATGAACAGCTCCCGGCTCAGCTCGGGGTCGATGCGGCCGTAGTTGACCTTGCGCTGGGCCACGATCGGCACCCCGTACAGGGTGACCTTCTCGTAGGCCATCACCGAGCCCTGCTTCTTCTCCCAGTGCGGCTCGGAGTAGGTGCGTTTGATCAGGTGCGCGGCGAGCGGCTCGACCCACTCGGGTTCGATCTTGGCGTTGACCCGGGCCCAGAGCCGGGAGGTCTCCACCAGCTCGGCGGACATCACCCAGAGCGGCTGCTTCTTGGCGAGCGCGGAACCAGGGAAGATCGCGAACCGGGCGTTGCGCGCGCCCACGTACTCGGTCATCGGCCTGCGCGGCTCGTTCGTGCCGCGGCGGGCGCCGGGCTCCGCGGTCTTCTTGTCGATGTCCTTGACGCCGACGTGGGAGAGCAGGCCGGAGAGCAGGGAGATGTGGATCTTCTGCTCGTCGCCGGGGGTGCTGTTGAGGGCGACGCCGAGGGTCTTCGACATCTGGCGTAGCTGGCCGTAGACGTCCTGCCACTCGCGGACTCGCAGGTAGTTGAGGAACTCCGCCTTGCACAGCCGCCGGAACGCGCTGGAGGAGAGCTCCTTCTGCTGCTCCTGCAGGTAGTTCCACAGGTTCAGGTACGAGACGAAGTCGGACTCCTTGTCAGCGAACCGGCGGTGCTTGTCGTCGGCGGCCTGCTGCTTGTCGGCCGGGCGCTCGCGCGGGTCCTGGATCGACAGGGCGGAGGCGATGACCATGACCTCGCGGACGCAGCCGTTGTGGTCGGCCTCCAGCACCATGCGGGCCAGTCGCGGGTCGACGGGCAGCCCGGCCAGCTTGCGGCCGAGCGTGGTCATCTGCCGCCCCTGGTCGAAGGCGCCCAACTCCTGGAGCAGGTCGTAGCCATCCCTGACCTGGCGCTGGTCGGGCGGCTCGACGAACGGGAAGGCCCCGATGTCGCCCAGGCCGATCGAGGTCATCTGCAGGATGACCGAGGCGAGGTTGGTACGGAGGATCTCCGGGTCGGTGAACTCCGGCCGGGTGACGAAGTCGTCCTCCTCGTACAGCCGGATGCAGATGCCGTCGGAGACCCGGCCGCAGCGGCCCTTGCGCTGGTTGGCCGAGGCCTGGGAGATCGCCTCGATGGGGAGGCGCTGGACCTTGGTGCGGTGGCTGTAGCGGGAGATGCGGGCGAATCCGGGGTCGACCACGTACTTGATGCCGGGCACGGTCAGCGAGGTCTCGGCCACGTTGGTGGCCAGCACGACCCTACGCCTGGTGTGCCGCTGGAAGACCTTGTGCTGCTCGGCGGCGGACAGTCTGGCGTACAGCGGCAGGATCTCGGCGTCCTTGCGCTTGGCGAGCGCCTCGGCGGTGTCGCGGATCTCCCGCTCGCCGCTGAGGAAGACCAGGATGTCGCCGGGTCCCTCGGCGCACAGCTCGTCGACGGCGTTGCCGATCGCCTGGATCTGGTCGTCGTCCTCGGCGATCGGCCGGTAACGCACCTCAACGGGGTAGGTCCGGCCGGAGACCTCCACGATCGGCGCGTCGCCGAAGTGCTTGGAGAAGCGCTCGGGGTCGATGGTCGCCGAGGTGATGATCACCTTCAGGTCGGGGCGGCGCGGCAGGAGTTGCTTGAGGTAGCCCAGGATGAAGTCGATGTTGAGGCTGCGCTCGTGCGCCTCGTCGACGATCAGCGTGTCGTACTGGTCGAGGTCGCGGTCGTTCTGCAGCTCGGCCAGCAGGATGCCGTCCGTCATGACCTTGACGAGCGTGCCGTCGCTCACCTGGTCGGTGAAGCGCACCTTGTAGCCCACGGCATCGCCGAGCGGGGTGTCGAGCTCTTCGGCGACGCGCTCGGCCACGGTACGGGCGGCGATGCGGCGGGGCTGGGTGTGCCCGATCAGCCCCCTGACGCCCCGGCCGAGCTCCAGGCAGATCTTCGGTAGCTGGGTGGTCTTGCCCGAGCCGGTCTCACCGGCGACGATCACGACCTGGTTGTCGCGGATCGCCTCCAGGATGTCGTCCTTGCGCTGGCTGACCGGCAACGCCTCCGGATAGGTGACCGTGGGGACGCCGGCGCGGCGTCGGGCGACCCGGCGCTCGGCCCGCTCGATGTCGGCGGTGATCTCGACGGTGATCTTCTGCTGCGCGGCCCGGTTTCTGACCTTGCGAGCCCCGTCGAGCCTGCGTCGTAGCCGCCGCTGGTCACGGAGCGTGAGCTCGGGCAGGCGCGCGTGCAGTTCGGAGAGCGGAGATGTCAAAGGAGGCGTTCCCATACTGAAACCCAGGATACTTTCGGCCCGCGCCTGACGGCTCACGCGTGCCCTTCGAAGGCCCCCACGTGAAGCCCCAACCGTTCATGCTGCCCGACCCGCCGCTTCCCCGCATCTCCGCTTCGACGCGATCGACGACGTCGCCGACTGCGCCGTCGAACTGGTGCGCGTGGTTGTCGGCGTTGCGGAAGGCCCTGCCGAACCCGG
>NZ_JBEXGU010000290.1:0-6553 GCF_040607515.1 Streptosporangium sp. NPDC005286
ACCATGACTCGCCGCCTCACCGGCGAAACCACCCCAGACTGGCGCGGAACCTGAATACCCAGATCAGACAGAACTCACAGGATCAAACGCTCTCTTAGTTGATTGTATGCTTGCGGGGACATGGCACAGGTGACATTCATCCGCGCGCGGCGACCGGAGCAGAAGCAACTCCGGCGCGAGGCGATCCTCGCCGCCGCCCATGAGCTGGCGCTGGAGGTCGGGGTCCAGCATGTGAGCCTGGGCAGCGTGGCCGCCGCCGTCGGGCTGGCCAAGTCCAATGTGATCCGATATTTCGGGACTCGCGAGGAGATCTACCTCGAACTCGCGGCTGACGCGTGGCAGGAGTGGGCGGCCGCCGTGACCCCGCTGCTCCGGGCCGGCGGCGACCCGATCACCGTGCTCAGCGAGACCCTGGACGCCCGCCGCCTCTTCTGCGACCTGCTCAGCCAGACCTCCACCACCTTGGAGCACAACGTCTCGGTCGCCGCCGCGCGGGCGTTCAAACAGGTCGTGCTCCAGGTCATCGCCGAACTCGGGGCCGAGGTGGGCGCGGCGCACCCCGACCTGACCGAGAGCGAGGGCACCGAAATGGTGATGGTCGCCAGCGCCCTGGCCGGGACCCTCTATCCGGTGGTCAACCCGTCCCCGACCATGCTGGAGCTGTACGCCCAGGAGCCCGAGCTCGCCGCCGCCTGCCCCAAGATGATCCCCACCCTGGTGCGCACCCTGTCCGCGATCGCGATCGGCCTGCCCGGACTGCGCTACTAACGCTTTTGACCGGTTGGTTCCCTTGTGGATGACACATCGGGGTGCTGTTCGCTGAGGTTCTGCGGTGAGGGTGCCGACTCGGTGTCGAAGCACCGGCCGATCGGCTCGCGTGGTGCGAGGTGTTCGGTGAGTGCCTGGCCTTCGACGTCCAAGGTTGGCACGAGCTTGTTCATGACGCGGGGCATCCACCACATTCGTCGGCCGATGATGAGCATGGCGGCGGGAACGATGAGCATGCGGACCAGGAACGCGTCGGCGAGGACGCCGATGGCGAGGGCGAAACCGATGGTCTTGAGGATGATGTCGTCGGTGAGGGTGAAGCCTGCGAACACGCCGACCATGATGAGGGCGGCGGCGGCCACGACGCGGGCGCTGTGGGCGAACCCGTCGATGACCGCCTGACGCGCTGGTGAGCCGTGGACGTAGGCCTCTCGCATGCGGGTGACGAGGAAGACCTCGTAGTCCATCGCCAGGCCGAACAGGATGCCGGTGAGCAGGATCGGTAGCAGGAACAGCACCGGGCCGGTGGTGTCGAGACCGACGAGTTCGTTGAGCCGGCCCCACTGGAAGACCGCGACGGTCGCCCCCAAGGAGACACCGACGGAGAACAGGAAGCCGAGCGCGGCCTTGACGGGAACCCAGAGCGAGCGGAACACCGCGATGAGCAGGATGACGGCCAGCCCCACGACGACGGTGAGGTAGAGCGGGAACGCCTCGGTCAGCTTGTTGGAGATGTCGACGCCGACCGCGGTGAGGCCGGTGACCAGTGCACGGGCTCCGCTGTGGTCGGGCAGGCTCGACAGTGTGTCTCGGATGTCCGTGACGAGGTCCTTGGTGGACGGGTCCGACGGTCCGGAGCGGGGGATCACCGTGAGCGTCGCGAACTGCGCCGTGTCGAGCTGCCGCGTGTAGGCCTGCCGCGCCTGCGGGCTGTCGTCGGTGATGGCCGGGACGACGGCGGCGATGTTGGAGTCGTCTTGGGCGGCCAGCGTCTGCAGCCTCTCGGTGGCGGTCGCGACCGCGGCGGCCGGTGCCGGGGCTCCCTTGGTGTCGATGACGACGAGCAGCGGCCCGTTGGCTCCGGCGCCGAAGTGCTCGGCGATGAGGTCGTAGGCGACGCGCACGTCGCTGCCCGCGGGCTTGGTGCTGTCGTCGGGCAGCGCGAGCTGCAGGGAGGCCACGGGGATGGAGGCCACGGCGGCGGCCGCGATCCCTGCCACGAGCGCGAGCCAGCGGAAACGGGCAAGGCTTTCGACCCAACGACGCCCGAGGGTGCGTGGCTCGCCGGGGCTGCGGTCGGCGCCGGTGTCCGCGGCGCCGCTGTCCGCGGCGCCGGTGTCTGCGGAGTTGGTGGCGGTGTGCTTCCCCGGGGAGCGAGGACTTCGCTTCACGACGCGATCGCCGGCGAAACCGAGTAGTGCGGGCAGCAGGGTGAGCGCGATGAGCACGGCGATGGCGACGGTGAGCGCTCCGCCCAGTCCCATTTCGGTGAGGAATCCGATGCCGCACACGGCGAGGCCGACGAGTGCGATGACGACGGTGAGGCCGGCGAACACCACCGCTGAGCCCGCGGTGCCCACGGCGCGGCCTGCCGCCTCCTCCAGCGGGCGGCCTTGGCGTACCTCGGCCTGATAGCGGGACAGGACGAACAGCGCGTAGTCGATGCCGACCGCCAGCCCGAGCATCGTGCCGAGCGCGGGGGTCGTGGTGCTGAGCTGGACGAACCCGGTCAGGGTGGCGATGGCGGCCATACCGATGCCGACGCCGACCAGCGCGGTCAGCAGCGGCATCCCGGCCGCGACGAGCGACCCGAGGGTGAGGGCCAGCACCACGAAGGCGATGGCGACGCCCATCAGCTCGGCGATGGCCGCGTCCATCTCCACGCCGAGCACGTCTCCGCCGATGGTGATCGTCAGCCCTGCTTCCTCGGCGACGTCACGGGCGGCTTCGAGGGCCTCTCGGTCCGCCTGGGACAGATCGACCGCGCTTCGAGCGTAGCCGACCGAGGCGTAGCCGGTACGCCCGTCCTGCGAGATCGTCCCCGCGGCGAACGGGTCGAGGATCGACACGACGCCCTTGGTCCTCAGCGCCGCGAGCGCGTCGGCCACGCCCTGTTTGTTGGCCGGGTCCGCCAGCGATTCGCCGTTCGGCGCCTGGAACACCACCCTCGCGGTCGCGCCGTCAGGCGCGGCTCCGGGATCGCGGTCCCTGATCAGGTCGAACGCCTGCGTCGATTCGATACCGGACAACTCGAAGTTGTCGTTCGTCTTGCCCGACAGGGTCGCTGCTCCGAGAGCGACGGTGAGGAGCAGCAGGACCCAGATTCCCGCCACGGTCCTTCGGCGCCGGAACGACCAGCGTCCGAGCTTGAACAACTGCCATGCCATGCCCATTCCTCCTGCGTGTCCGTGACTGTGACTGTGTCCGTGACCGGGTTTCGGTGTGCGTGCTCACTCGGCTTCGCCGGGCGAGTGCAGCACCCACGCGGTCGCCTCCGCGGCGAGGGGCTCGTTCGCGTCGCGGCGATCCGAGCGCAGGACGACGCGTCCGGGCGGAAGCGCGACCGGGTCTGCGTCGAAGTTGGTCACCGAGATCCAGCCGTTGGGACGGCGGAAGGCGACGACGCCGGGCCCGAGTTCGAGCCATTCCAGTAGTTCCTCGCTCTGGAGCGTGCGCCTCAAGGCGAGCGCTTCGCGGTAGAGGCAGAGCGTCGATGAGGGGTCGCCCACCTGCGTCTCGACGGAGTACGAACCGAACCAGTCCGGCTGCGGTAGGTGCGCGTCCGCGGCACTGAATCCGAAGGAGACGCCACCGGCGGTCCAGGGCAGCGGTACACGGCATCCGTCACGACCCGCGATCATCACGCCGTTCTCGACCACCGCCCACGGGTCCTGCACCTTGCCGGCGGGGATGCCGGTCACCTCGGGCAGGCCGAGCTCTTCGCCCTGGTACATGTAGGTGCTGCCCGGCAGGGCGAGAGCAAGCATGATCGCGGCCTCGGCCCGTGCGAGTCCCCGCCCGAGGAGTGCCCGGCCGGCACTGTCGTCGCCAGTGGTGCCGGGCTCCGCCGGCTCGTCGGGCGGCGGGGCGAACCGCGAGGCGTGGCGGACGACGTCGTGGTTGGACAAGACCCACGTGCTCGTCGTGTCGTGCTCGGACGCGAGGTCGACGTTGCGCTGGATGACGCCGCGGAAGGTCGCGGCGTCCCACTGGGCATACAGCAGGTCGAAGTTGAACGCCTGGCCGAGCGATTTGCTGTTCGCGTAGCGTCCGCGGCGGTGGGGCTCGACCCACGCCTCGGCGACCGCGAACAGGGGCGGGTCGTAGCCGTCGAAGACCTGTCGCCAGCCGGCGTAGATCTCGGTGAGTTCGTCGCGGTCGACCAGGGGGTGCTTGCCGTCCCCGAAGGGGTTGTCGGCGCCCAGCGCGAGGAACAGAAAGCCTCCCACCTGCTCCCACGGGGGGTACGGCTCGCTCATGTCCTTGGCCAGTCCCATGGCCACGTCGACGCGGAAGCCGTCGACCCCGCGATCGCCCCAGAAGCGGAGCGTGATGAGGAAGTCGTCACGCACCTCTTGGTTGGCCCAGTTCCAGTCGGGTTGGTGGGTCGAGAAGAGGTGCAGGTACCACTGGCCGGGTGTGCCGTCGGCCTCGGTCACGCGCGTCCAGGCGGGGCCGCCGAACATGGCCTGCCAGTCGTTGGGCGGCAGTTCGCCGTTCTCGCCGGTTCCGCCGCGGAACAGGTACCGGTCGCGCTCGCGCGATCCGGGTGCCGAGGCGAGTGCCGCGCGGAACCACTCGTGCCGGTCGGAGCTGTGGTTGGGTACCAGGTCGACGATGACCTTGATCTCGTGTTCGTGGAGCGCGGCCACGAGCGCGTCGAACTCGGCGAGCGTGCCGATCAACGGATCGATGTCGCGGTAGTCGTCCACGTCGTACCCGCCGTCGGTGAGCGCCGAGGGGGAGAACGGGCTGAACCAGACGGCGTCCACGTCGAGGGCCGCGATGTGGTCGACCCGCGACAGGACGCCCGCGAGGTCGCCGACGCCGTCGCCGTTCCGGTCGGAGAAGCTCCGCGGGTAGATCTGGTAGATCGCCGCCTGCCTCCACCAGCCGGGGTCTTTCATTCGGGTGGTTCGGCCGGCCGCGCCGGTCGCCGGACCTTCGGTGGCATCCATCTGATCACTTCCCATCCATGCCGGGGGCGACGTGATCCGCCGCTGGACAGACCGTATCGCAAAAATATCCACGCGGATATTTTTGTGGCCGGGATCATAGAATTGAGCGGGCCGTGCTCCACCGGCCCATCGATCGCTCTGGAGGCATGCCATGACCGACCGGGACCCCCGAGGCATCCGGCCGACCCGGCAGGAGGGGTCGGCGAAGCGGGGGCCGTACTCGAAGGGTCTTGCGCGGCGGCGGCAGATCATCGACGAGGTGCTGGCGGTCTACGTCAGGCTCGGGTTCGAGGGCACCTCGCTGCGAGCGATCGGGGAAGCGATCGGCGTGACGCATCCGGTGCTCAAGCACCACTTCGGCACCCGCGAACAGCTCTTTCTCGAGGTGCTGCGGGAGTACGACCGCCGCTTCATCGACGCCGCGTCCGAGGGCGGTGGCACCTTCGTCGACCTGATCCAGCGGTCGGCCGAGCACAGCATGCGGGTGCCGGGGCTGATGGCCCTGCTGAACAGCATGGTGGCGCACGCGCTGGAGGCCGGCAACGACCGCTCACGGGCGCACTTCTCCGAGCGGTACGCCGACCTGAGGGGGAAGATCGTGACCCTCCTTGAGGAAGGCCGGGCGGCGGGAAGCGTCCGGTCGGACATCCCCTTGGACGAGGCGGCCTCACTCGTCCTTGCGGCGGCCGACGGCCTCAGCACGCAGTGGCTGCTCGACAAGAGCGCCGATCTCAAGAGCGGCTTGTTGCTGCTGGAACGCCTCCTCGCGCCGCCGGGCCGACAGGTGGATCAAGCCGATGCCTAGTAGGGCTTGGTTAGGTGGGGATGAGGTGGGCGTGTCGGGGTAACACACGGCGGCAGGTGGGGCAGATCCCGGCCCAGCAGGCCAGCAGCAACTGAAGCTCGGCGATGACCCGGTAGGTGCTCAAGCCGCAGCCGACGCTTTTGGGTTGAGCCGTTCCAGGGTGCAAAAAGCGTGTGCGACCGAGACCAAGGTGACGTGGTAGTGCCAGCCGCTCCAGGTACGGCCCTCGAAATGATCCAGGCCCAGACCTGTCTTCAGCTCACGGTAATCGTGCTCAATGCGCCAGCGGATCTTGGCCATACGCACCAGATGCCGTAGCGGCACCTCCGCCGCGAGAGTGGACAGCCAATACTTGGCCGGGTCCGGTTCCCCGACCGGCCATTCGGCCAAAAGCCAGCACACCGGCAGGTCCTCACCGATGTGAGCACGGCGGATCTGTATCCCCGCCGGCCGGACCCTCAACGCGAGGAAGCGGGAGCGCAGCGGCCTTTTGGACCCGGCCCGCCAGGTCACCGTGTGCAGCGCACGCCGCCCCTCACCCAGCACCATCTCCCGGGCGCTGATCCGCCGCTGCCGATATCGGGGCGCCGCTCGCCGCCCCGATACGGCGTCCCGGTGCGGCAGACACCGGCCGCCAAAAGCGCGGTATCGGAGCGCACCCCCACCACGTAGGCGATGTTCCGCTCGGTCAGGGCCAGCCGGAAGGCCCCGTCTTGGCCATACCCTTCATCGGCGACCACCAGCGGCGCATCCAGCCCCAACATGCCGGCTCATCCAGCATGTCCACGGCCGGCCGCCATTT
>NZ_JBEXGU010000291.1:0-6438 GCF_040607515.1 Streptosporangium sp. NPDC005286
TCCGGAGGGGGGGTGGGCGCGTGCGCTGCCGGGCGCTCGCGCCCGCCACACCCGGGGTCGCCCCGGGGGTGCGCCGCCGCCCCGGCCAGCAGCGTGGCCGCCAGCGCCGTGACCGCCACTCGCCGGGAGGCCCGCGGCGTCCGGGCTCCGGTGTTCTCGGTGATGTGGAGGGGTTCACTCATGGTCGTTCCTCGTTTCGCGATAGTACGCATTTGGCCTGACTCGAAAGCTACGTTGCATTCGAAATTCAGTCAATCAACAGAAACGCATTTCCCCAGGTAGACGATGTTAAATTGATGCAATGACGCTGGCCTCGAATGCAATTCTGAGTTGCAATGAATGATGGCGAAGGCAATACTGGCGGCATGCCAGGAGGACGATTGACCCAGCAGGACCGCGAGCGCATCGCGGCCGGACTCGCCGATGGGCTCTCCTACACCGAGATCGCCAGGCGGCTCGACCGGCCGACCTCGACGATCACCCGGGAGATCGGGCGCAACGGCGGCCCCAGCGGCTACCGGCCCCAGCAGGCGCACCAGGCGACGATCCAGCGGGCGCGGCGCGGCACGCCGGCACCCCCGCGCGCAGGCGGACCGCCGGGCAGCACGATGGAAGAGGAGCTCGTTGAGGTAGCGGTCAGGACGGGGCTGCCGAGGATGAGCGCGCGCGTGCACTTCGACCTGTTGCTGTCCGAGGACGGCAGGCGCACCGCGGCCGAGCTGACCCACAGGCTGAAGATCAGCCCGGCCTCCGTCTCCGTCGCCGTGAACTTCCTGGTCGAGCAGGGGTTCGTCCGGCGCGAGCGCGATCCGCAGCGGCGTCGCGACATCTACGTGGTCGACGACGACGCCTGGTACCACTCGATCGTGACCGGCAGGCGGCAGACGCTCGATACGGTGCAGGCCACGATGGCGGCGGCCGAGACCTACGGGCTCGACAGCCCCGTGGGGCAACGGCTGGCCAAGACAGCGGCGTTCCTGGAGCGGGTCAGCCTGGACATGATCGAGTCGGCCGACCGCTGGCGCGCCCTCCTGACGTGATGGGTCTCAGCCGAACCACCTGAGGAGCCGGCTGACCAGTTCCTGCTGATCGTCACCGCCCGACGCCGCTTCCCGTACCCCGTAAGCCCGGCAGTCGCGCGGGATCGGCCCCCAGGCCGCACGCGCAGCGCGGGAGCGGCGGCGCTTGTGCCGCCTTAACGGCCTCGCCCGTGGGGTCCCGGCGAAGGGAGCGGGCACGCAACGGGCACGGGAGCGAAAGCAAGCGCAACCATGCCTGACCTGGGCTTTTTCGTGTCCGTGAGGGTGGTGGAGCCTAGGAGATTCAAACTCCTGACATCCTGCTCGCAAAGCAAGACGGGCGGGGGCGGGACCATTGGGCTGTACCCGCTCCCACCTGTGCATACGGTCCACAGCAATCCGTCGTCGTCCGGCCTCGTCCAGGGTCGTTGTCACCCGGATAGTCACTCGGCGAGGCGGTGGCGGCAGCCTGGAGACGCGTCTGGGGTCGGAAACGTGCAGGATCTCAGCTGTCTAGCGTTGCTTGAGGCGGAGTGCTTCTTTGCGGATCTCGACCTGGAGGGACTGCTCGCGCTCCAGCCACGCCGGGTTCTCCGCCTTCAGCGCATCGATCTCAGCGGTGGTGAGCGGTCCGGTGATCCCACCTCTGATCAGGCCGGCAACGGAGACCCTGAGCTTCGCGGCGATGACCTGCTTGGTGTGCGGGCCGTTGCGGCGCAGGTCAGCGAGCCAGGCGGGTGGCGTCGACTGCAACTCGTTCAGCTCGTCCCTGGAGACGACACTCGCCTGGAACTCGGCGGGAGTGGCCGAGAGGGGGACACCCAGCTTCTTGGCCGCGGTCGCGGGCTTCATTGTCTGGATGGTCTTCGGTTTGGGCGAGGTCATGGCGTCAAGAGTAGTCAGCCGGAACAGGTTCCCTTGACATCAGTACCCTGAGGAAGTGACTGATGGAGAGACCGGCAGGATGTTTCGACTGGCGTACGTGCCCGGGGTGACACCCGCGAAATGGGTCAACGTCTGGACCGAGAGAATGCCCGGCGTGCCGATTACCCTGGTCGCGGTTCCCGCCGCCGAGGTGGTGGGACTCCTGCGGAGTGGCGGCGCCGACGCCGGATTCGTCAGGCTGCCGGTCGACCGGGACGGGCTCAGCGTGATTCCCCTCTACGTGGAGACCACGGTGGTCGTGGTGCCTAAGGACCACGCGATAGCCGCCGCCGACGAGGTGGCCATCACCGACCTTATCGACGACGAGGTGTTCCATCCTCTGGACGACACCATCGAGTGGACGGTCCGGCCCGGGCTGCCCGCGTTCACCCGCCCGGCCACAACGGCGGACGCGGTCGAGCTGGTAGCGGCCGGCACTGGGATTCTCCTGGTTCCGCTGTCGCTGGCACGCCTCCACCACCGCAGGGATCTCACTTACCGGCCGGTGCCGGACGCGCCGCAGTCTCAGGTTGCGCTGGCCTGGCCCACGGACGCGACCACTGACCTGGTGGAAGATTTCATCGGCATCGTCCGCGGCCGGACGGTGAACAGCTCGCGGGGCCGTACCCCCGCCTCCCCTGCGGAGAAACCGGCACAGCGGCAGGCACAAAAACCCGCACAGAATGGCTCCGGTCGCCGGGCCGTGCCAGCCGGCCGTAAAAAGAAGGGCTACCGGCCTCGGTGACCTGCAGACAGATGCGCCGATCATCTCTGGTACGGAATGCTGATGGAGCCTAGGGGATTCGAACTCCTGACTTCCTGCTCGCAAAGCCGCAAGGATCTCGCTTCACCAGCGCCAACGCGCCTCAGCGTACCGACCACGCTCCCCTTCCCCCATGTTTCCCGTCCTATCGGGCACGCAACGGGCACGCCAGGGATGGCGTTCGGTCGGGGTTGCGTTCACCGGCGTCACCGAAGGTGCCTGCCGCCACTTCCGGTCGCCGAAGCCGCTTCACCGGCCCGCCTTATATAGGCGCTGTTCAGAAGGTCGGCGGAAGGTTTCCTGGACCGAGTTCGGCGGCTCGGCCACGATGAGGGCATGACGGAGAACGGACCAGCGCAGCCGCCGACGACGGGGGGAGGAGCAGGTTTGCGCCCGAACTGGGCGGCGATGAGCGCTCTGGCGGGTGCGGTGGCCGCCGTGGTCGCGCTGGTCGCCTACCTGATGCCGCCGGCCCCGCCTCCGCAGCCCCCGTCCGACGCGGTAGTCACCACCTCGGCTCCGCAGCCGTCGTCACCGGATCCGGTCACCACCCGGCCCGCACCGCCCGCCCCGAGCCCACCTCCCGAGTCCAGCGCGCCCCAGCCACCGGCGCCAAGCCCCACGCGAGCGGTGCCGGTTGTCTCCCCGCCGGTGTCAGCGGTCCGGCCCGGGGGCTGCGACGAGACGGCGACGGCGCTGACCGCATACCGCCAGAACGCCGGGACCACCCGCAGCAGCCAGGCAGTCGCGGCTCGCCAGACCTACCTCGACCTGATGGGCGCGGTCCTCGACGCGCAAGGAGCGGTGGGGGCGACGATCAGTCGACTGGCCGCCGAATTCCAGGAGCTGAACTTCCGGCTGACCGGCATGACCGGCGGCGATCCCAACCAGGTGATCGCGGATATCAACACGGACCTCACCGAGCTCAAGAGGCTGTGCGGATCCGGCTGACCTGACGACACGTCACAGCCGGACTGGCGCGCGGCGGCTGCGGAGCAGCGGGGCCGGTGGGTCCGCGCTTGAGCGCCGTTCCCGCGTGCTCATCGCCTCCGCCGGCGCACATCCGACATCGCGGCCCCGGCCGCGGCAGGCGGCGCACTTCGCGGCCTTCCCGATCAACATCCCGCTAGGGGCGATGGCTGCCGACTGCTGCCCCGGACCTTCGATCGCCCCCAACCACGAGCGGTGGCCGGCCACCCCGTGGCGATCGTCGTGCTGTACCTGGCGGCGACGCGTCCGAAGTTCGTACCTGGTCCGGTCGCTGTGGCCCAGGCGCGGCGCTGTCATTGACCTGACTCATCTACTCGGACATCGTGAAGGTCGGCGATCTCAGTCGGAAGGGACGCATGCATGCTCGGCCTGGGCTGGTTTGAGGTTTTGCTCTTTGTGCTAATCGTGATCGCCATCGTTCTTGTGGTACGAGCCCGACGACGATAGCGGCGCGGCCAGGGCCGAGCCTTTGGAGCCGGTCGGCGGATGCCGCGTACGGTGCCGCCCCGGAGTCCTGCCGCACGTCGGGACCGGCGCCCACGCCGCATGCCCGGCGGGCGGTGCAGGCGCAGGGGCGGGCGCGGCGCTCAACGCCGCCGCCCCTTGGTCCGCCCAAGTCCCGGGCCGGCCAGCGGATCATCGGCATTCCCTCGGCGATAGTCCCGGCGCTCTCCGATCACCTGGCGGAGTTCGTGGGGGCACCGGGCCTTTCCCGGCAAGCAGGGAGGGTTCCTGTGGGGCAACAACTTCCGGCATGAGGCCAGGTGGGCGGACGCACTCAAGGAGATGGGCGTCAAGGGCCTGCACTTCCACGACCTGCGGCACACCGGTAACACGCCGGCCGCGCAGTCGGGGACGAGTCTGGCCGATCTCAAGGCGCGGATGGGGCACGACAGCGACCGGGCCGCACTGATCTACCAGCACGCCACGCGGTACGCCGATCAGAGGATCGCCGACGCGCTGAGCGCACGGGTGGAAGCCGAACAGAAGAACGATGACGGCGAAACGGCCCGAGGGAGGGCTAATGACCCGTTAATGCCCCAAATGCCGCACACCAAGACCCGTTGAGAAGTGTTCTGGCTGGTGGAGCCTAGGAGATTCGAACTCCTGACATCCTGCTTGCAAAGCAACCCGGGCGGGGGCGGGACCATGGGCAATACCCGCTCCCACCTGCGCATACGGTCCACGGTGATCCATCGACGTCCAGCCTCGTCCGTGGTCGTTGTCACCCAGTTGGTCACTCAGTGATTCGCCTGTCCGAGCCAGTAGAGCGAGCCTTCCCCGGGTCTCACTCGGGGCCGCTCAGCTCCCGATACGCCTCGCGTAGCTCAGCGGCTTCCGGCATGCGACGCGTCTCGATGGCACCGATCACCTCGCGCGCCCTCCAGTAGTTGGACGGCACCAGCACGCCGCTCGTGATGGTCGTGAGGGCAAGCTGACCCGCCTCGTCGGGTTGATCGGTGGCGAGAAGCGCCAGAGCGAGGTCAAGACGCGCGGAGGCTGCCCGACGCGGACGAACCAACCCGTCCGCGGCCGACTCTAGGCGGGCAAGAACCTGACGGGCGTATGACTCAGCGGCCGGGTCCCCCAGCCATGACAGCGTGGTCGCCACGTACGCCTCGCTCTTGGAGGGGTCGTAGCGATAGTGATGCTCGGGATACTCGGGCATCGACAGCGGCGACACCAGCCGGGCAACGCGGTTCAGCGCATCACGCGTCTCCGGGCCGGACCCCAGTCGCGCCCAGATCCGGCCTTCCTGCGCGGTCGCCTGAATGTAGGCCGAACTGCTGCGCGGTGCGATCGCCTGCGCCCCTTGGGTCAAGGCCAAGGCTCGGCGGTAGTCGCCGGTGGTGACCGCCTGCCATGCCTCGGTCTCCAGGCACCATGCGGCGATCTCGGGATGTTCGGCATGCTTGGCCAGCTGGGCGGTTGTCTGAAGCCAGGTCGCGGCGGCTGTGAACTGGCGAAGGTCGATGTGGCAGGTGGAGGCCAGCAACGCCAACCAGCCACCGGCCGTAAGAAGGCGGCGGTGCTCGGTGAACGTCTTCTTCGCGTCGATCAGGTGCGAGACGTAGGACAGATGCTGGCGCACTCGTTCCAGCAACTCGGCCGGTGGCGTCCCCTGGTAGGCCATCGCGAGGTCGTCGACGGCCGACTCCAGCCGCTCCAGCGTCTCATTGCCCACATCGCTGGCGGTAACCCGGCGGGCCAGTTCCAACGCCTCGATCTCCCCCGTGAAGGGAGTGCTGCCCCGGGTCGTGCTCGCTGGGTCGTCGCCGAACAGCTCGGCTTCTCCCAGGACGAACACCCGGCAGTAGAGCAGCCGGTAAGGGTCCTTGGGCTTATGTCTGCCCGCTTCCCAATCCTTGATCATGCGGACCAGAGATTCCCGCTCGGGCAGGCGGGCACGGGTGCGCGGGTCGGCGGCTTCGGCTAGTTGCCTGGCCATCTCTCGCTGCGTCCACAACTTGTCACGCCTTTCGGCGCGTAACCGTACGGCCCAGGCCGGAATGTCACCCATTGTGTGCACCTCGGGGGACGTGGTGGTCCACCTGACTCCCCCAGTCTCCCCTACTCGCGCTTTCGGCGCGGGGTACCTGGCGATGTCATGAGAGGACCGTGAAAAGGCGGAACCCGCAGGCGCTGTCACGCCGTACGGGTCCCTTGGCCGCACACTGGAGGTGCAACCCATGGATAACTGTAGAGCCGTCCCGCCCGCCGTTGACGAGGCGACGGTGGAGA
>NZ_JBEXGU010000292.1:0-6340 GCF_040607515.1 Streptosporangium sp. NPDC005286
GCCCGGACGGCATGCCGTCCGGGCCCGCGGACCACGGTCCGGCTCGGTCCGGGTCAGGCCGGCAGCCGCGTGGCGAGTTCGAGACCGTTGTCCCGCATCACTCGCCTGCTCTGCTCGGCCGTGTACTGGAAGTTCTCCAGGTCCTTGATGTAGGAGCCGGGGTCGGCCAGGCCCTCGACGTGCGGATAGTCCGATCCCATCAAGATCTTGTCGACGCCGATGAGGTCGCGCAGCGCGCCCAGTTCGTCCTCGTAGAAGGGGGCCACCCAGATGTGCCGCCTGAACGTCTCGCGCGGGTCCTCGGGATACAGGTACGGGGTCTGGCCGAAGGACTTCTTGAGCTTGTCGAACAGGTGGAAGACCCAGTCGGAGCCCACTTCGATCGAGGCGATCCGCAGCCGGGGGAAGCGCTCGAACAGCCGGTTGGCGAGCATGCTTGCGATGGTGTCCTGAAGGGAGTTCGCCGAGACCAGGCCGCGGAAGGGGCTGGCGCGGAACGCCTCGGTGAACTCGCTCTCGCCCCAGTCGGCCAGGTACTTGCTGTAGTAGGAGTCGCCGCCGTGGTAGAGCACGGTGATGCCGGCCTCGTTCGCCCGCGCCCAGAAGCCGTCGAACATCGGGTCGGCGGGTGACCTGCCGCCGCCGGGGGTCATGACGGGCCCGCCCACCATGACGACGAAGCGGGCGTCCCGCTCAAGCGCCCACTCCAGCTCCCTGACCGCGTTGTCGGGGTCGACCAGCGTGATGTACGGCGCGGCGAAGATGCGCTCCCGGTAGGCGAATCCCCAGTCCTCGGCGAGCCAGCGGTTGAAGGCGCGGAAGGCCGCGGTGAGCGCGGGCACGTCGTGCAGGAGCGCCTGCTCCATGCCGACACCGAGGGTCGGCAGGAAGATCGCACCCTGCATGCCCTGCTCGTCCATGAGCGCGAGGCGCGCGTCACGGTCGCGGTACTCGGGCCGGATGGGCTCCAGCTCGCCGAAGAGTTCGAGGGTCCCCGCCGACTTGGGGTTGCGGCCGCGGAAGTACTCGTCCATGGCACCCGGCTTGGCCACCGGGTCGAAGGTCGGGTTGGGGATGAACTTGTTCACCCGGCCCCCGACCAGGAGCCGGGTCCTGCCGTTGATCGTGGCCCACTGCATCGTTCGCTTGGCGAACCGGGGTTCCAGATGGCGGGTGAAGGCGTCGAGCGCCTCGTAGTAGTGGTTGTCGCAGTCGAAGTACCTGAAGGGCAGGTCAGCCACGGGTTCGTACCTCCCGGTTGTCACGCGCGGCCTTCTTGGGCCGCCGCATGCAATGTAGAACGGGATTTCAGTTGTGGCAAGCATCGAGCTCACCTGCTGTTAGCAGGTGAAGTGGTGCTCACCTCTTGACGAAACTGAAATCCTGTTTCAGAGTACCGAGCCAGGACTGAAAAGGAGCTCACGATGGCCATGCCGTCCGGAGTGCCCGTCATCGACACGATGATCGGATTCCCGCAGAAGGACTTCTCGCAGTACGACTTCATCCGCAGGCAGACCAGGGACCGAGGGTCGCTGGAGGAGATGCAGTTCCCCGCGGAGTACATGTTCAAGCAGGTCCCCAAGGACCTCCCCGCGGACGACCCGATCGGCCTCACCCTGCGGGAGATGGACCGCTTCGGCATCGTCCAGGGCATGATCGGGGTGTCGGACGAGGTGTCGCGGGCGGCCTTGAAGCGCTACCCCGACCGTTTCATCCCCTCGGGCAACGTCGACGACCCCAACGACGTGATGGGCAGCGTGGCCGCCATCAGGCGAGACTACGAGGAGTACGGGATCCGCGCCGTGGGGTCGTTCCCCGCGGGGACGTTCCCGCAGGTCGCGATCGACGATCCGAAGATGTACCCGGTCTACGCGACCTGCGTGGAACTCGACATCCCCATCTTCGTGTGCGCCGGTATCCCCGGGCCGAGGCTGAAGTTCGCCCCGCAGGAGGTGTCGCGGATCGACACCGTCATGTACGACTTCCCCGACCTGGTCATGGTGACCCGCCACGGCTGTGAGCCCTGGGAGCAGCTCGCGGTGAAGCTGATGCTCAAGTGGCCGAACCTGTACTACTCCACCTCCGCCTTCGCTCCCAAGCACTACCCCGAGGCCATCATCAGGTACGCCAACACCCGGGGCGCCGACAAGATCCTCTACGCCGGCTACTTCCCCATGGGGCTCTCCCTGGAGCGGATCTTCACCGACATGCCGGGCGTGCCCTTCAAGGACGAGGTGTGGCCGAAGTTCCTCTCCGGCAACACCCGGCGCATCCTCAAGCTGGACAGGTGACGAGACGATGTCGATCGCACTGACCGAGGACCAGCAGGCGCTCGCCGAGTCCATCGCCGGGTTCACCTCCCGCCACGTGAGCTCCGAGTCGACCCGGGCCGAGTTCGAGGACCTGGCCGCCGGGGTGTGGCCGTCGGTCTGGAGCCATCTGGTGGAGCAGGGCATCCTCGCCATGCACCTGCCCGCCGAGTACGGCGGCGACGACGCCGGGCTCGTCGAGCTCGCCGTCGTGCTGGAGGAGACCGGGCGGGGGCTGATGCCGGGCCCGCTGCTCCCCACCCTGCTGACCAGCCTGGTCGTCGCGCGGCACGGTGGCGGCGACCTGTGCGCCCGGGCGCTGCCGCGCTTCGCGGGCGGCTCCACCGGCGCGTGCGCCACCACGCCGAAGGGCCTTGCCGCGGTGCGCAGGCGGGACGGCTGGCAGGTGACCGGCACGACCGAGCCCGTCCTCGGCGCGCTCAGCGCCGAGCACCTGGTGCTCGGTGCCGAGGCTCCCGAGGGCACCGTCTGGTTCCTGCTGGAGCCGGCGGAGCGGGACGCGGTCAAGGTCTCCCGGCAGCCGGGAGTGGACCTCTCCCGTGACATCGGTTCCGTCACGGCCGAGGGCCTGCTCGTGCCCTTCGACCGGGTGCTCTCCGTCGACAGCACCGAACTGCGCTCGCTCGCGGCCGTGCTGTTCTCCGCGGAGGCCGCGGGCATCGCGCGCTGGTGCCAGGAGAACGGGCTCGGCTACGTCCAGGTGCGCGAGCAGTTCGGCCGGCCGGTCGGTTCCTTCCAGGCCATCAAGCACAAGTGCGCGAGGATGTTCATCCAGAGCCGGCTCATGTCGGCGGCGGCCTGGGACGCGGCCTCGGCCGTCGACCAGGACCGGGAGCAGTTCGCGTTCGCCGCCGCCTCGGCCGCGGTCACCTGCCTCGGCGGTATCGCGGAGCTGGGCCTGGAGACGGTCACCCTGTTCGGGGGCATCGGCTACACCTGGGAGCACGACGCCCATCTGTACTGGCGCCGCGCGATGAGCCTGGCGACCCTGCTGGGTCCCGCGCACGAGTGGGAGGAGAGCACCGGGCGGCTCGCCCGCGTCACCGAGCGGACCAGGGCCGTCGACCTCACCGACGAGCCGGCGGGACTGCGCGCCCGGGTCGCGGAGACGCTCGGCGAGATCGTCTCGGCCCCGCAGGCCGAGCGGCGTCGCCTGCTGGCCGAGGCCGGCCTGGTCTCCCCGCACTACCCCAGGCCGTACGGGCTGGCGGCGGACCCGATCGCGCAGGTCGTGATCTCCCAGGAGTACGAGCGCGCCGGCCTGACCCAGCCGTCGACGGTCATCGGTGAGTGGGCCCTGCCCACCGTCATCGCGCACGGGACCGAGCGGCAGCGCGAACGCTTCGTCATGCCCACGCTCCTCGGCGACATCGTCTGGTGTCAGCTGTTCAGCGAGCCGGGGGCCGGCTCCGACCTCGCCTCGCTGAAGACCCGGGCGGAGAAGGCCGACGGGGGATGGGTGCTCAACGGCCAGAAGGTCTGGACGTCGAGCGCGCACGAGGCCGACTGGGGCATCTGCCTGGCCAGGAGCGACGTCGAGGCCCCCAAGCACAAGGGCCTGAGCTACTTCCTGGTGGACATGCGCTCCGCCGGGGTGGAGGTCCGGCCGCTGCGCGAGGCCAACGGCGGCTACCTCTTCAACGAGGTCTTCTTCGACGACGTCTTCGTCCCCGACGAGTGCCTGGTCGGCAGGCCCGGCGAGGGATGGCGGCTGGCCCGCACCACGCTGGGCAACGAGCGGGTGAGCATGGGGAGCGGCATGTCCGGGCCCCGGGAGAATCCCGCCCGCACCGCCGAGGCGCTGGGCGTCGACGGGCCGGCGGTGGTCCGTGACATCGGGGTGCTGACCGCGAAGGTCAACTCCTTCGAGGCGCTCGGCCAGCGCGCGTTCGTGCGGCAGCTCTCCGGCCTGCAACCGGGCGCCGAGTCGAGCGTGCTGAAGGTCGTGTCGGCCTGGAACGCCGCCGAGATCCGCGGCAAGGAGCTGAGCTGGCTGGGTTCGAGGGCCGGAGTCCTCACCGGCGAGGCCGGCGACGCCGCCCAGGCGCTGCTCTCGGTGCCGCCGTTGCTGATCGGCGGGGGAACCAGTGAGATCCAGCTGAACGTGATCGCGGAGCAGGTGCTGCGCCTGCCACGCGAACAGGTTCGATGAGCACCTCCGGTGACGGCGCCTCCGACCTGGTGCTGCTCTGCTTCAGGCTCACGCTGGCCGTCGTCTTCGTCATGCACGCCTGGAACCACGTCTTCGGCGGTGGCCGGATCGAGGGGACCGCGCGCTGGTTCGAGTCACTGGGCATGCGGCCGGGCCGGCTGCACGCCTGGACAGCGAGCCTGACGGAGTTCGGGGCGGGCGTCCTGATCGGGCTCGGCCTGCTCACCCCCCTCGCCTCGGCCGCGGCGATCGCGGTGATGGGGGTGGCGCTCGTCACGACACACCTGAGGAACGGGTTCTTCGTCTTCCGGCCCGGCGAGGGCTACGAGTACGTGCTGGTACTCGCGGTCTGTGCCGCGACCCTCGCGGGGGCGGGCCCCGGCCGCTGGTCGCTGGACGAGCTGGCGGAGCCGTCCATCGGCGGCTGGGGTCGCCTGGCGGTCGCGGTCGGTCTCGGCGTCTGCGGAGCGGCGGCACAGCTCGTCGTCTTCTGGCGTCCCGGTACGGCGGCCGGCCCCGGAGCCTGAGCCGCGCACCGGTTCACAGTGATCAAATCAGAGTTCAGGGAGACACGATGGCAGAGCAGGAATCGCGCTATACCGTCATATCGTCGGACACCCATGCCGGGGGAAGTCACGCGATGTACCGGGAGTTCCTGGAGCAGAAGTACCACGACGACTTCGACGCCTGGCGGGGCCGCTACAAGAACCCGTTCAGCGATCTCGGTGACACGCGCCGGTACCGCAACTGGGACGACGAGATGCGCAACTCACAGCAGGACGCGGACGGCGTCGTCGGGGAGGTCATCTTCCCCAACACGGTGCCCCCGTTCTTTCCCAGCTTCGTGCTGTTCGCCCGGCCGCCCAAGCCGGACGAGTACCAGCACCGCCTCGCCGGAATCCGTGCCCACAACCGCTGGCTGGAGGCGTTCTGCCGGCGGGCGCCGGAACGGCGGGCGGGCATCGGCCAGATCTTCCTCAACGACATCGACGACGCCATCGCCGACGTCCGCTGGATCAACGAGCACGGGTTGCGCGGAGGCGTGCTGCTGCCCACGATCCCGCCGGACGTCGACTGGATCAAGCCGCTGAACCATCCCGACTACGACCGGCTGTGGGCGGTGTGCGAGGAACTCGAGGTTCCGGTGAACGTGCACGGCGGCACCGGCTCGCCGGCGTACGCGCCGCTGCCGTCGTCCGCCCTCATCATGCTCTCCGAGATCACCCACTACTCGCGGCGGCCCCTGCTGTTCATGCTGCTCTCCGGCGTCTTCGAGCGCCTCCCGAGGCTCAAGGTCGTGCTGACCGAGCAGGGCTGCTCGTGGCTGCCGCCCCTGCTGGAGCAGCTGGACACCACCCTGGCGGCGATTCGCGACAGCGGCGCGGTCGGTGAGCTGAGGTTCAAGCCGGAGCACATCCTGCCGAGATCGGCCACCGAGTACTTCCGGCAGAACGTCTGGCTGGGCGTGAGCTTCCCCCAGCGTGCCGACGCCGCCGCGGCCCGCACCCTCGGCATCGACAAGTTCATGTGGGGCAGCGACTACCCCCACGACGAGGGCACCTACCCGTACACGACCATGTCCCTGCGCCAGCTCTTCCACGACTGGCCGGAGGCGGACCTGCGGAAGATCCTCGCGGAGAACGCGGCCGACGTCTACGGCTTCGATCTGGACGCTCTCGCGGGGCCGGCGTCGCGCCTCGGTCCCGGGGTCTCCGAGGTCGCCCAGCCGCTCACCGAGTTGCCCGACAACCCCAACGAGGCCCTGGTAGCCCGTTCAGCCCTCCCGTACGGGACCTGCCAGCCTCAGCGTCCAGCGGCGCGAGGGGTGGGCGTCGCAGTCGTACTGCAACGCCGTCAC
>NZ_JBEXGU010000293.1:0-6230 GCF_040607515.1 Streptosporangium sp. NPDC005286
CTGGCCGTTCCGGCCAGAGCGGCGGTGAAGTCGGGGGCGGCCTTCAGCGCGAGGCGGTACTGCTCGGCGGCGCCGCGCGGATCACCGGAGCGCAGGGCCAGCTCGCCCAGGTAGTGACGGCAGTAGGCGATGTCGTCGGGGGAGAAGGCGTCGTCAAGGGCGTGCTCCAGCATGCGGCGTGCCGTCGTGCGATCCCCGCGGAGTTCGGCGTCGTAGGAGGCCCGGGTGAAGGCCGCGACACCGGGGCGCAACTCCATCATCCTGCTGATCGCCCGGGTGGCCTCGTCGTAGCGGCCGAGCTGGGTGTAGGCGTCGGCCAGCACCGCCTGGGCGCCTTGGCCGTAGGGATTGGCGGTCTGTGACAGCTTGGCCAGTCGTACGGCCTCGGTGAAGTCGTGCCGACCGGCGGCGAGCGCTGCCTGGCCGGTCAGCGCGGCGAAATTGCCGGGGCTCAGCGCGGCGGAGCGGGCCAGCGCCTGCTCGGCCTTCGGATAGAAGGACGGGTCGGCGCTCAGGCGTGCCTGCTGGACGTAGGCGGAGCCGAGCCGCGCCCAGGCCTGGTGGTCATCGGGCAGCCGCCGCAGCCGGGCGGTCAGCGCCTGGATCGCGCTCTTGAGGGAGCCGGCCGAGACCGGGATCTCGGCCGACCGCTGGGGCGGTGCGGTGGCGGGCGACGGCGTTCGATCGCCGGGGATCAGGGCCGCCCCCGCGGTCAGTGCCGTCGCCAGGCCCAGCACGCCCACGGCGATCCGTGCTCTTACGGATGTCTTCACGGTGGTTACCCCCAGGGCCGGGTGCGGGACCCGGGCAGGCCGGGTCCCGCACCGTCGGATCAGCTCGCGTTGACCGACGTGTTGCCGGGCAGCGGGATGTAGGGGAACCGGGTGCCGAACGGCTTGTCGTTCCGGTCCACCTTGTCGCCGGCGGCCAGCGCGTCGACGAGCTCGCCGCTCTGGGCGGCGCCGGCCATCGCCTGCAGGGCGATGTCGATCACGTCGTCCCCGAGGCGGCGGCCGTTCGGGAAGCCCTGCAGGTCGCCGGCGATCACGCCGAGCCGGTTCGGGTTCGCGGCGGGTGCGACGGCCATGTTCAGCCGCAGCATCTCCGCCGGGCGCAACCTGCCCGCGTCCTTGTTGAGACTCTGCGAGTTGAGGTCGGCCTTGATCGGGCCGTTGGCCTTGGCGATGCCGGTCAGGAAGATCTCGACCAGGTCGGCCCGGGGGGTCTTCGGCGCCCTGAGGCCGTAGATGGCCTCAAGGAGCTTGGGCACCTCCGGGTTGGTGACGCGCTTGACGACGGCCGGGACGTCGGCGTCCTTGTGCGGGGGCAGCGCGTTGAAGGCGTCCTTCAGTCCGGCCGGGACCACGACCTCGTTGACCAGCGGCTGGCCCAGCCGGGAGACCTGGACGTAGCCCTTCGGGCTCCACTTGTCCACGGTGGACCAGACGCCGATGACCGGGTTGCGGTCGGCGTCGCCCTTCAGGGCGACCTCGTTCTTGGGCACCTGCAGGGCCAGGCTGTGCACGTTGTAGCCCCTGAGGGTGTCCTGGCCGACCTCGGACAGGTCGCCGCCGTAGAGCAGGTCGAAGACCCGCAGGTCGGCGAAGAACGCCTCGTCGGCCTGGCCGGCGAATGCCTTCCCGCCGCCGGGCAGGTTCTTGATCGACTGGGTGCGCAGCGAGCCGTAGTCGGGCATCGAGGCCGGGCCGGTGTTGCTCGGGGCCACCACGCCGTCCTTGACCAGGGTCCGCGTTCCTCGGTGGGTGATCTTCTTGACCGTGTAGCGCTGTCTGAACAGCAGGTTCTTGTCGTTCAGCGAGGTGACAGGGCCGTTGTCGTACAGGAAGGTGTCCGTGCCGCGCCTGTCCTCGTCACGGAACGTCCACTGGTAGACGGTGTCGGGCTGTGCGTCGCCATCACTGTCGATCTTGATGTTGTAACGTGACCCGGCGTCGAACCGGTAGAAGTTCGGCCCGCCGTTCGGCTCCTCGAACGGGATGAAGTTCGCCATCAGGGTGACGGTGTCGGGCCTGTCCGGGCTGACGAACGCGTACACATCGGTGTTGTCGTTGCGCGGGTCACCCGCGATCATGGGCGCCTCGCGGTGCGAGGACGCCGCGCCGGTCTCTGCTCTGAGCAGGGCGAGGGAGGAGGCGGTGAGTACTCCCGCGACGCCGATGCCGATCAGGGCGCGCCGACTGATTCGGAGCTCCATGTTTCGTTGGTCCTTTCGGCCGCCGGTCACGCCTGTGACCGGCCCATGAGGGCTGGGGAGGCATCCGGTCGGGTTCTTCTCCCCTGCGCCGTATTCGTCGCCGGACCGCCCTCGGATTGGTCGATTTTTCGGGCCGTGGACCATCCCTGATTTCGCTTGTTGAGGCACTGGTATGCCACTGGTTCGGCGTACTGACCCACGCCACGCTGTCGACGATGTGAACGGTGGCGTTGTGGGCTGAGCCGACAACACGACCACCCTGCCAGGGCGGTCGGCGGGGTGGTCGTACGGAGGCGCTGTCGTGCTCAGGTGGCGGGCAGGTCGACCAGGAGCAGGGGCCGGGTGGTGGGCTGGGCCGAGCCGCCTTCGGGCTCGATGGTGACGCCGAGCTGGGTAGTGGCGGCGAAGGGGGTGGTGACGACGAGCGGGGTACGGCCGGAGTCGTCGGGGCGCATCAGCCCGGCCGAGCGGATGCCCGTGGGGCCGATCTGCCAGAGCTGGTAGGTACGGCTGTCGGGCAGGGCGGCCAACCCACTGGCCAGGAACACCATTTCTCCCTCGGCGCGGGAGAACACCACGGTGGCGGTGCCGCCCCGCTGCGCGGTCGCGGTGAGGGTACGGGCATCAGGCGCGGCCAGGACGGCGGAGATCCGCCGGTCGCGCTGCTGGATCTGCTCCAGCTGATCCTGGGCGCGGACGGCGACCAGACCCAGCGAAACGGCGGCGGCCAGTCCGGCCGCGGCCAGTCCGACGGCCAGGCGGGGCCACCACGGGGCCTTCCTCCTCGCGCCGGGTGCGTACGCGATGAGGGAGGGCGGCAGCTGACGGACCTGATCTATCTGGGTCATCACCTGCTCGCGCAGTCCCGGCGGCGGGTCGGTGGCCGTGGCATGGCCGAGCCTGGCGGCGGTCTCGGTCATGCCACGCACCTCTTGCGCGCACTCGGCGCAGCGGCCCAGGTGCTCCTCGAAGCGCAGCCGGTCGGCAGGGTCGTCGATGGCGTCCAGGACGTAGGCGCCGGCCAGGGTGTGCGGGTCGTGGCCGCTCTCGACGCTGTTCATCGTTCCACCCCCAGGCAGTCGCGCATGCGGATCAGCCCGTCACGCATCCGGGTCTTCACCGTGGCCAGCGGCACCTTCAGCAGCTCGGCGACTTCACGATAGGAATATCCACCGTAATAGGCGAAAGTGACGGATTGGCGTTGCAGCTCGGTGAGCCCGTCAAGGCAGCGGCGCAGCCGTTCGCGTTCCAGGCGGGCTCCCACCGACTCGGCGACCTCGTCGAAAGGACGATGCACCTCCAGCCTGGCCACCCGGTCCTCGCGGTCGACGGCGCTCTGGACGGCGCGGACGCGATCGACGGCGCGGCGGTGTGCGATCGTCATGACCCAGGCCATCGCCGAGCCGCGGGCGCGTTCGTAGCGAGCGGCGCTGCGCCACACCTCGACGAGGACCTCCTGGGCGACCTCCTCGCTCTGCGCGGGGTCGCGCAGCACGCGCAGGACCAGCCCGTAGACGGGGCCGGCGACCAGGTCGTAGATCCGTTCAAAGGCGGCGCGATCTCCTCGCGCCACGTGTTCGAGCAGGTCTTCCAGCCCGCTCTGGGGGGAGTCGCGGTCCTCTGCCGACCTCAGCGCCCGTCTAGGTCTCATGCATCCTCCCCGCCATGAGCAAAGCACGTTTCGCCGCTTCTTCGAAGCGGAACGGCACGTGGATTGGTCGGCGTCCCGTCCGGTGCCACCGGCACATCGGACAGGAGCGAGACGGGTTCACCGGCTGGTGGCTCCGTCGTGCCTTATCCCGGTGCCGACGCCTCGCTGGGTGGGGCAGGCTGCGGCGTCCGTCGTCGCCAGGTCCGTGCCCGCGGGCATCCGCTGGCTGATTGAGACCGTGTCCTGCCCCAAGGAGTCGAGTCGGTGTCGTTACAGGAAGATCGAGGTGTCCAGGTCGAAGTCGACGGGGGAGGGGATCCGGAGCGGCTTGCCCATCTCGGTGTGGGTCATGGTCCGGTAGCTGCCGTCCTCGGGGTCGCTGAGGACGGTGACCATCGGTGGCGAGGCGACGGGGTCGACGATCAGCATGATCGGGATGCCGCAACCCGCGTAGATCCGGGGCTTCGTGGCGCGGTCCATCTCCATGGAGCCGGGCGAGACGATCTCCGCCACCAGGACCAGGCCCGAGGAGAGGATCTCCCGATCTCCCCAGAGTGGAGCGTCCACGGGGACCAGGCAGTAATCGGGGACCAGAGTGTCACGTGGCCCCTCGATGCAGATATCGACATTTCCCGCAAAACTCTCCCAGTCGTTTTTCTCCAGGATGGGCTGCAAGGCAAAGGCGAGGCGCATGGCGATCCGGCCGTGCTTGGGAATGCCAGATGGGCTCACGATGAGGTTCCCGTCGATGATCTCGGCGCGAAGGCACAGGGATGGGGGAAGGGACTCGAAGATCTCCCTCGGGGTGCGAGGTAGTGGACGGTCCTCAGGTGCGGCGGGCTGAGCGGGCGGCTGGGGCGCGATGCGCGAGGCGGATCGCTGAGACGCTGTCATCACCATGGGCCTGTATCCCTTCGTGTCCGAACATGCACTCTAAGTGTTCCATGAGGTGCCGTCGGTCATGAGCGAAATGCGCGGCGATTATGGATCGGCTGCGGGCTGCGGGCTGCGGCACGGTCGGGAGTGATGCCGGTGTCTGGGCGCGTTCGTGCGAGGGTGCTCGCTCTGAAACGGTCCCCGGGTGTCCGTTTTGTTGGGGCGGGCTACGATCGGACGGGCTTGGGAAGGGGGGCGGCGTGGTCAGGGCGCTGGTGTTCGATGTGGGTGAGACGCTGATCGACGAGACGCGGATCTGGTCGCGCTGGGCCGACCGGCTCGGCGTCACCCGGTTCACCATGCTCGGCGTGCTGGGCGGCATGGCCGCGCTCGACCGGTCGTTCGAGGACGCGTTCCGGCTGTTACGGCCCGGGTTCGACGTCGAGGCCGAGCAGGAGGCGTGGAAGCGGGACGACCCCGCCGGACTCCGGGTGAACTTCGACGCCGACGACCTCTATCCGGACGTACGGCCCGGCCTGGCCGCGTTGCGCGGGCTCGGATACGAGCTGATCATCGCGGGCAACCAGCCGCCGCAGGCCTACGACGCGCTGGCCGCGATGGATCTGCCCGTCGACGCGATCCACACCTCCGACGGCTGGGGTGTCTCCAAGCCCGATCCGGGCTTCTTCGCGAAGGTCGTCGCGGTGTCGGGGCGCGAGGCCGGCGAGATTCTCTACGTGGGCGACCGGCTCGACAACGACGTCCGGCCCGCCCGCGCGGCCGGGATGTGGACCGCCCTGATCCGCCGGGGCCCGTGGGGTCACCTGCACGCCGCCCGCCCCGAGGCGGCCGAGGCCGACCACGTCATCGACGACTTCCCCGGCCTCGTCGCGGCACTGGGAGGCAGGGCCGCCGGTTGATCGCGGACCGCTCGCGGAGTAGGGGGCGGGGTCGGGCACATCAGGCCATGTGCCTACGCGGAATCGGCTACCCGGTCGTGGATACTTCGCGGAGCCAGGCACATGGCTTCGACGGCGTCCTCGGTGAGGACACCGCGAAGGACCTCCCTGACGAGCCGGATCAGTCGGGTTCGATGTGGATGGCGCGTTCCTCGGCGGACAGGTCTCCGCTGTCGGGGCCGACATCCCGGGCGTACTCCTCGGATGTCTCGTCCGGGCCGAGGCCCTCATCCGGCGCCACCAGGCGGTCCTCCTCGCGTGGGGGCCGCCGTTCGTGGTTCGGGGCCTCACGCCAGAGACGTTCGTCAAGCGTGTCCTGATGTCCGGGATCGTCCGGAAGGATCTCGTGGTGAAGGCCGAGGTCATCGGTCCACTCCTCGACTTCGACCGCCTGCTCGTCGCTTAGACCTTTACGGTCCGGGGGCATTTGACTCATATTGCGGCCCTACCCGTTTTACGCCCGAAAACCCACAGGTCAGAGCATGGCTCGGCGGCCGCCGAGCCATACCGTACCCGCCTGGCACGGCAT
>NZ_JBEXGU010000294.1:0-6206 GCF_040607515.1 Streptosporangium sp. NPDC005286
GGGCTCACCGCCCGTTCGAGCTCCGATTCGGTCGAATGCGGGGACTCCGAGGAACACCTTCGATGACCTGCGCTCCTGGCGGGCATCGAGCTGAGTGACCTTCTCTGCTGCCCCAGCGAGGCTGACCCGTAGCCCTTCGATCTCGTCGAGCCGGCCTTCGCGTTCGGTCTCGGCGGTGCGGCCCCCTGCGGCGGGCGGGCCGATTCCCGCCGCCGTTCGGGACCGGCGCCCACGCCGCACGGTCCGGCCGGCCTGCAACAGATCCAGGACTTTCCGACGGAACTCAGGGGGATACCTCCTTGCCATGCCGACCTCTCCTGAAGGGGGTGGAGGCAGGTAAGTCAACCAAGGCGACTCCACGAAAGCCGGGGTACATCAGGAATCGAACCCGCGCTGTCAGCTTGGGAATCATCTACTGACCTTGCTGCCCTGAGCTGGGAAAACAGGGGTGCAGGTCAGGGCAGGTCAAGTCCCCGTGAGTGACCGTGGTTCCCTGCCTGTTCTGGCACGGATCTGGCACGTTGATCATGGCTGCTCGGTATGGAGGAGGCGTCTTTTGTGTTGCTCCGCCAGGGGCAGGTACGTCACAAGCCCTGATCTTGACGCACGAACCGGCTGTACGGGATGGTCATCGACGTGTCCCTGTCGAACGACGAACCAGCAGTTGAAGTGATCCCTCGTGCGGGTGTATCCGAGCCGCGTTCACGGATGCGGACAGTCGTAGTGGCCATGGCCGTGCTTCTCACCATCGGTGGAGCAGGTGCTGTCTGGTTCTCCGGGATGCGCTCGCAAAGTGTCCTTCCCCCACCGGACGGCCCCTGGCCTGAGCAGCGTGGGTTCATGGTTCTGCAGTGCTCGGCGGAAGGGCTGACGCCGGAGACCCAGCCAGTTGTCGAGAAGTTCCTTCGCACCTTGCCGGAGATCGAGAACCTCACGGCCTACAGCAAGGTGCAGATGGAGGGAGAGCCGCTGATGACGCGCAACGTCTGCGGCGTCCAGGCGCATTTTGTGGGAACCGCTCGTGATGTGAGTGACATTCCGAAGATCGCGAAGGAGGTAGCGAAGTCGCCGGTTTCCGTGGGTCTGGTGCGGTTGCCGGTTAATTTCTGGGCGGGCAAGGCGGACGTGCGGGTCATGTTGACCGGCCTGGGTTCCCCCGTTCTCCAGCTTGGAAGGGAAGGAGCTCGTGCGGCGGGGAAGAAGGACATAGAGGTTATTGTCGAGAAAATTCGGCAGGCAGTGGATGTCGACAAGATCTATTACGAGGACAGTGCCTTCGCGACGAAGATCAGCGCCTCCTACTGCCCTGACCGTCTGTGCGGTTTCATTCCAGGTCCGGTCGATCAGGAAGCCCTCTACGTCAAGAGTGATGCTCCCAGCGCAGCCGAGACGCTGAAAAGTGCTCTTGATGACATGCCAGGCGTGGACTACGTTTTTCCAGTCACCCCTGACGTGCTGTGACCGGCCTTAGCGATGGAGCGGGTGACGGGAATCGAACCCGCGCTGTCAGTTTGGGAAGTGTATGGATCACGCCTCGTAGGAGCGCTGACCTGGGAGTCGGGCCGGTCATGAGTGACCGTGGTTGACCCCTCGTCACCCTGGTTAATGGCCCGCTAATGGCCCGAGGATCAGCCTGTGACCTGGTCTTCCTCTGGCGGTGCGATCTGCCCCTCCCCGAAGTCTGCCTGGCTTGTCCAGGGCCGACGGCAGGCAGGGTGATCAGCCCCTACTTCAGCCACTACGCTACGATCCTCAGATGCCTGACTTCGTGCTCCCCTTTATCTTCATCGGGCTCTTCGTCACGCTTTTTGTTTGCCTCTTCATATTTTTTATAGTGTTGATGGTCAAAGGTATTCGACAACGCCGTGTACTTAAATACACAGATCCGATGAGAGCCATGGACATTATTGGTCGGGTGCGCCAGCTCAAGGTTCGAGGCAGTGAAGAGGAAGCTGTGCTTCTCGTTCAAAGTGAACTTGCGATGCCTGCTGACGAAGCTCGGTCATGGGTGAAGTCCATCTGAGCCGTAAGTCACAGCCGCCGCACGGCGGACTCCTTGTGGCGGCACCGCACCACCAGTTTGGAAGATCTCGGTACGCAACGCTCTGACCTGCTGCGTTCCAGGTCAGAGGTGGTCTCGCCTTGTCCGTGAGTCCCCGTGATTCCCCTCTGGTGACCCTCCTGACGGGCACGCAACGGGCACGGCCTGAGAACCCCGTGCGGACGCACACGCCTCTCCCGCCGGATCTTCCCGTCGCCTTCGTCCCACCCTCCGGGGAGCGGGCCGAGGCCAGGGCGCCAAGGTGGAGCGCCCCACCGGACGAACGACCTTGGCGCCCTGGCCTCGGTCTGCTCGGCTTGTCCTGGGACGATGGCGACGGGAAGATCCGGCTCCTCAGCCATCTATGAACCTTTGCTCTGATCATGGCGATCATCCCGGAGCCGAGTGCCCCCGCCGGAGGCATGGTCTTTTCTCTCGATCATCGCGCAGACGAGAGCTCCAAGCATCATCCCGAACCCCGCCTTAACGGCGATGTCGAGGGTGTCGGAGGTAGTAGCGAAGGAGCGACCTAATAACCGAACCGATCCGATCAGCGCGAGTATTAACAAGACAACACCGCTGGCCAGGAACGCCGTCCGAAAAATCCGGGCTGAGCTTGCGGGGTTTATGGCGGCACGGTACAGAGCATTACCGAAGGCGGTCAGAGGGAGAATCGCCAAGAGCACGTCAAAGAAGTTGGTCATCATGGCGGCTGATCGTATGACAGGCGAGTCAGGACGGGAATAGCCAGCTTGGCGGCGGTGTGCCGTCGGTCGGCGGGTTGGCAACGTACGGCGCGATGTCCGTACGGCGATGCCCCGCGCGGCGCCTGCGCCGTGACCGGCCCCCAGGCCGCCTGCGCGGCCGAGGGCCGCGACGCTGGGCCGGGGCGCGGCGGCGCGGCGCGCCCCGGCCTTGGCAATGCCGCAGTCGGGAAGATCTCCACCGCGATGGTTCGGCAGGGGCGGGCCGACCTGCTCGATAACGGGGTCTCGGTCAGCGCGGGACGACGGTGACGCCGATGAGCTGCCCGCAGGATGATCACGGAGCTAATGGCCCGAGAAGATCGAACAGTCCTGGAAACGACTAAGGCCCGGGTCGGGAATCCATCCCTGACCTGGGCCTTGAAGCGTGGAGCGGGTGACGGGAATCGAACCCGCGCTGTCAGCTTGGGAATTGTAGGGATCATGCCTCATGGGACCGTTGACCTGCGGCTGGGGCCGGTCGTGAGTGACCGTGAGTGCCCTTGTCTTACCGGTGTTAATGGCACGCTAATGGCACGACGATCATGTCCGGGACCCGTCACCGTTCGGCGCGAGATCGTGTGTGCTCATCGATGTAGTGCTCTAGCGGGTGCGCGGTACCCGTGGGAAGGATCGTGCCGTCTCCCTCTCTGCCAGACTCTCGTGAGACTTGAGGACAAAGTGGTCTTCTGTGATTCAAGTAGGGCGAGAACAGGATCTTTCAGACAGTGACCTTGACGTTGGCCGACCTTCGTATGGACCTCACCGATGATGGTGAGGTGGGTAAGGGCAGCGGACCTCGATCGGATCGGCCGAAGCGGCGGTCGTTCACGCCGGAGCACAAGCTGGCGATGGTGGAGGCCTACGACGCCGCGACCGAACCCGGCGCGAAGGGCGCGCTGCTGCGCCGCGAGGGGCTGTATACACCGACAGCGTCTTGGGGAAGAAGCTTCGGGCCGCGTCAGCGTCCGGCAGGCAGAGACGAGCACATCGATGACCTTCCCGTACTGGTCGACCGCCCGATACACGTGCCGCCGGACGCCGAACGTTGGCGACTTGCCTACTTCGCATCCGAGTCTCGAGGATGTTGTTGAGGTGGCAGAGCAGATGGTTGCCGCCATCGTCAGACATGGCCGCGCGGTGGCCAAGCGATCGACGCCATGAGATTGCCGCATGCATAGGCAGATTGCGGCGCCCGATCAGGCGGCGCGGGCGCACGAGACCGCCGACAGCAGGCGCGTGCCGGCGTTCCGGGCGGCGATGCCGTACCTGGTGGTCGGGATGAGCAGCCGGGACGCCGGGGAGACGAAGCGCTGCTTGGGGTTGGTCAGCAGGCGGTGCCGGGACTCGTAGGCACGGAACGCCGCCGCATGATCGTCCCGGTGTACGGCCAGCGCGTCAGCCAGGGTCGCGGCGCCGGCGATGGCCAGGGTGGATCCGTCACCGAACAGCGAGACACAGGAGGCCGCGTCGCCGAGCAACGTGATCCGCCCGGTCGACCAGCTGTCAAGGCGCACCCGGCTGACGGAGTCGAAGTAGAGGTCGTCCGCCTGCGGTACCTGATCAAGCAGCTCGGGGATGCGCCAGGAACCCCCGGTGAAGGCGTCGGCGAGCAGCCGCTTGTGCTGGGCGGTGTCACGGTGGTCGAAACCGGGCACGGCGGGACTGCGGAAGAAGAACGCGGCCCCGCCCTGACCGGTGCCGGGGTGCAGGGCGACGGCCCGGCCGGGGGTGTTGTGCAGGAGCACCTCGTGCGGGTCGAGGGCGAGGCCAGGCAGGGGCAGGGTGGCCACGTAGATGCCCAGATGGTCGATGAACCGCTGCTCCGGGCCGAAGGCCAGGCGGCGGACCGCCGAGTGCAGCCCGTCGGTGCCGATGACCAGGTCGAAGCGGCGGGGTGCGGCGTTCTCGAAGGTGACGTCCACGCCGCCGGGGTCCTGGTGCAGGGCGGTGATGGTGTCGTCGTAAAGGTAGTCGGCGGCCACCGTCGAGGAGAGGACGCGGGCCAGGTCGGCACGGGGCAGTTCGATGTCGTCGGAGGGCATGGGTATGCCGCCGACCCGCTTGCCGTGGTCGTCGACGAAGCTCAGCCGGGTCACGCGGGTCGCCGCAGCGCGCAGCTGGGGCAGAACACCCATGCGCTCGACGACCTCACGGGCGGGACCGCGCACGTCGACGGGGTTGCCGCTGGAACGCTGGCCGCGGGCGCGCTCCACGACGGTGGGCTCGAACCCGTGGCGGGTGAGCCAGTAGGCGAGGGTGCTTCCGGCTATGCCGGCTCCTGAGATCAGCACGGTCTTCATGTCCTGGACGATAGCTGCACTCAATGCGGATTTGCAATAAGTGCCGATCGGCATTCCATGCGATACCATCTGCGGCATGGCTGAGCTCACCCTGCGCGAACGGAAGCGGCGGCGCACCCGCCAGGCGATCATCGAGGCCGCCGTGGAGCTGTTCGAGGAGCGTGGCTACGAGGGCACGACCGTCGCCGACATCGCCGAGGCGGCCGAGATCGGCACGCGTACCTTCTTCAGCTACTTCGCCAGCAAGGAGGAACTGCTCTTCCCGGAGAGCGACTCGCGGATCACGGCCGCCGTCGAGGCCATCGCCACGCGCGGGCCCGACGACCGGCCGGCCGACGTGCTGCTGCGTGCGCTGCGCAACGTGAACCGTGACAGCGATGAGATGGTGAGCAGGGTGGCCGCGCTCCGGCTGCGGCTCATCCGGAGCGTGCCCGCGGTGCGGGGGCGCGGCTTGCAGCTCCAGCTCGACGCGCAGCGGGAGATCGCGCGTCACCTGTGTGCGGCCTATCCCGATGAGCTGGATGAGGTCGGGGCGGCGGCTCTCGTGGGGGCGTTCGTCGGGGCGGTCACCGGGGCTTTGCAGGTGTTGCTGGAGACAGCGGGCGACGATCCCGCCGCCATGAGCCGCCGCTTGCAGGAGGCGATGGACGCCGCACTGCGGCCCTGGCTACGCGAACAGGACAAGCTGCACGCACAGGACAGGTCGCGGGAACAAACACCGTCGTGACCCGAGGGCACGACAGATCATCCGGTACGGCACAGTGGCCCGTCACATGGTGCTGGCCCGTGATCTGCAGGCCTACCTGTGCTGGCGCAACGCCCACGCCCGTCATCCCGATGTGCTGGCCGCCCAGCGCCGCGAACGCGCCCGCATCCGCAGCGAACGGCAACAACGCTGGGGGCGACCTCGCCACAAAGCCGCATGAGAGTCAACCCGGGAAACATACGTGGTCACCGCACTAGTGTCCTGCGCCTGAAATTTGCCATGTAAGTTTGTATGCTGATGCGCATGCCAATTCCCGGCCCCTCCGCGGTGGAGATTCAGCTGACCGAGGCCGAGCGTGCTCAGCTGAGTGCCATGTCGGCGGAGTCGTCGAGATTGGCGATCCGGGCGAAGAT
>NZ_JBEXGU010000295.1:0-6085 GCF_040607515.1 Streptosporangium sp. NPDC005286
TCCGGCGACCGCGGCGCCGGAGGCCGGGTCACACGCCTCCGGTGAGGGTCACCCCTCCGTCGACCACGATGAGCTGACCGGTGAGCCATCCCGCGTCCTCCGAGAGCAGGAAGGCCACCACGCCGCCGATGTCCTCCGGCACGCCGAGCCGCTTGAGCGGGTAGGCCGACGCGACCTGCTCCTCCCTGCCCTCGTACAGCGCGGTCGCGAACCTCGTCTTCACCACCGCCGGGGCGACCGCGTTGACACGGACGCCCGGACCGAGCTCGACCGCGAGCTCCTGGGTGATGTAGGTCAGCATCGCCTTGCTCGCGCCGTAGAAGCCGATGCCCGGCGCCGGCCTGACACCGGCCACCGAGAACACGTTGACCACCGAACCGCCGTGCTCACCCATCCAGGCGCGGTGCGCCTGCTGAACCCAGGACAGCGCGGCGAGGCAGTTGACCTCGAAGATCTTGCGTGCCACCTCGACGTCGAGGTCGAGCATGGGCCCGTAGACCGGGTTGATGCCGGTGTTGTTCACCAGCATGTCGACGCTGCCGAACGTCTCCAGGGTGCGCCGGACCGTGTCCGACTGGTGCTCGACGTCGTCGCTCCCGCCGGCGGACGCGATCGCGTGGCCGGGGCCGCCGAGAGCCCGCACCGCCTCCTCGAGCGCCTCCCGCTTGCGGGCGGTGACGCAGACCCGCGCGCCCTCGGCCACCAGCCGTTCCGCGATGGCGAAACCGATGCCGCGGCTGGCACCGGTCACGATCGCCGTCTTTCCCTCGAACCTCTTCGTCATCTCCGCGCTTCCCCGACCGCTCACTCCGATGCTTTCCACGTTCTGTCGCCGGTCAGAGACCGAGGTCCCGGCCGATGAGCTCCTTCATGATCTCGTTGGAGCCGGCCCAGATCCTGGTCACGCGGGCATCGCGCCAGGCACGGGCCACGCGGTACTCGTTCATGTAGCCGTAGCCGCCGTGCAACTGGACACAGGCGTCGAGCACGTCGTTCTGCACCTGCGCCGACCACCACTTGGCCTTGGCCGCGTCCACCGCGCTCAGCTCTCCGGCGACGTGCGCCATGACCGCCTGGTCGACGTAGGCCTGGGACACCTCGATCTGGGTGACGAGCTCGGCGAGCAGGAACTTGTTGTGCTGGAAGGAGCCCACCGGCTGACCGAAGGCCTTGCGTTCCTTGACGTACTCGATGGTCTCCCGCAGGATCCGCGCGGCGTGCGCGACGTTGGAGACGGCCGCGCCGATCCGCTCCTGCGGCAGGCGCTCCATCATGTGAACGAAGCCGCGGTCGATCTCACCGATGACGTTCGCATGCGGCACCCGGACGTTGTCGAAGAACAGCTCGGCGGTGTCGGACTCGGGCTGCCCGACCTTGTCGAGCTTCCGGCCGCGGCTGAAGCCGTCCATCCCTGTCTCGACACCGAACAGCGTGATCCCCTTGGCCCGCCTCTCCGGGCTGGTGCTGGCGGCCACCACCACCAGATCCGCCGAGTAGCCGTTGGTCTCGCCGGCGAGCTCCACCAGGTACGGGGCCACCACGTCGTAGTGGATGCCGAAGGAGGAGCTCAGTGCCGCGGACACGCCGGCGAGCTCCTCCCCGAGAACGGCGTTGTAGCGGTAGTCCTCCGCGGCGGAACCGTCGTACCGCTCCGGAATCCCCAGTCCCAGGAACCCCTGCCTGCCCGCCTCGATCCAGAGATCCCGGGGGAACGCCCGAGCCTCGATGAACTGCTCCGTGCGCGGCCACACGTGCCGGTCCAGGAACGCCCGGACCGAGTCGCGGAACGCCTCGTGGTCGGAGCTGTAGATACTGCGCCTCAAGAGAACCTCGCACGAGCAGGCTGACTAAGCGCTTGCTTATCGCTAAGCGCTTGCTTAGCCTTCCTCAATTGCGACATCCTTGTCAACGCCCCAACCGCAAGGGGAGCTGGTGAGCCAGATCACAGAAAGTGGTGACGTGCCGGACGACCACCCGACGACGGGGGAAACCCGCCCTACGATCGCCCGCGACCGGCTGATCGCCGCCGCTGTGGAGTCCTTCGCCGCCAAGGGATTCCACGGCACGACCACCCGCGACATCGCGTCGGCGGCCGGGATGAGCCCCGCGGCCCTCTACGTGCACTACAAGTCCAAGGAGGAGCTGCTCTACCTGATCTCACGGTCGGGACACGACGTCACGCTGCGGCTCGTGCGAGAGGGCGCGGCGAGCTCGGACGACCCGGTGGAGCAACTCCTGGCGGTCGTCCGCGAGTTCACCATGCACCACGCCCGCAGCCACACGAGCGCACGCGTCGTCAACTACGAGCTCGCCGCGCTCAACCCGGAGCACTACAGGGAGATCAGCGCCGTCCGGCGCGCCATCGGGCAGGAGATACGTCAGATCGTGGAGGCCGGTGTCGCCGGCGGCGTGTTCCACACCTCCAACCCGCGGATGAGCGCGCTCGCACTGCTGTCGCTCGGCGTCGACGTCGCCCGGTGGTACCGCGAGGAGGGCGAGTGGAGTGACGAGGACATCGCCGACCACTACTGCGAGCTCGCCCTGCGCATCGTCGGGGCACACGGGCAGGCGACGTCATGAGGTCACCCCTGCGTTCCTAGTCGGTGAGTACGGCTCCAGACCCGACGCCGGGCCCGGCCGGCGTGTGGGATCCGCGTACCCGCACCGCGAGCACCGCGGCCCATCCCCAGCCCAGGAGCGCGATGGCGCGGAGGAGCAGGCTCAGGGGCTGGGAGTTCTCGCCGTCGTCCGACAGCAGCCCCGCCAGCAGGTAGAGGGCGGGAAGCGCCACGCCCGTGGCCGCGCAGTAGAGCGCCCATCCGCGCTCTCCCCGTACGGCGAAATGACGGGTGAAGACGAAGCATGCCGCGACCAGCGAGACGAACCCCACGCCGAAGGCGGCACCGTGCAGGATGTAGCTCAAGCCGGGGGCATCGGGAGGACCCTGCGGCGCACCGGGCGGGTAGCCCCACGCCGGTTCGAAGCGGAAGACACCGGCGCCGACCAGGCCGGTCCCGTACGCGCCGATCAGTAACGGCCCCCAGGTCCCGCCATGGCCTGGACGCAACGCCCGCCACAGCCCGACCGCGAACGCGATGTTCAGCAGCCCGGTGATGACGAAGTTGGCGATCTGGATCCATCCCAGGTCGCCCAGGCTCAGCATGCTGAGCGGCTGCCGCCTGGGGTCGAAACCCACGCGCGTGTAGTCCTGGATCACGACCGCGAGGATGAACAGCGGTCCGGCTACGGCACCACAGGTCAGCAGCGCCCTGGTCAGCCGCTGTTTTCGCACGTTGGACATGGCTCTCCCCTCTGTGACCGGCCTTCGCGGTCCGGCCCTGACTCCGCGCGGTGTCCGGCGCGCGAGCTTTCCTTAGCAGCGCTAAGGAGCGTCGCCGCCATGCTCCCTTAGCACTGCTAAGGTGTCAACCGATGGGCGAGAACAAACGGGGAGCCGGCCTGACCCGGCAGACGATGATCGATACAGCACTGCGACTGCTCGACGAGGTCGGCCTGGACGGGCTGACGGTGCGCCGGCTCGCCTCGGAGCTGGGCGTCCAGTCCCCCGCGCTCTACTGGCACCTGCGCAACAAGCAGGAGTTGCTCGACGGGATGGCCGACGCGATCGTCCTGGCCGCCGGGATGGGCCCGCCCCGCGACGGCGAGTCCTGGCAGGACTGGCTCACCCGCCGTGCCCGCGCGTACCGCGGCTCCCTGCTCGCCCACCGCGACGGCGCCCGCATCGTCTCCGGCGCCGCCGCCCTGAGCCCGGCGACGATCAGGATGTTCGACGAGGAGATGACCGCCATGGTCGGCCGCGGCTTCACCCCGGTCCTGGCACTGCGCACGATCACGGCCCTCACCCGTTACGTCAACGGATGCGTCCTCCAGGAGCAGACCGAACGCCAGGAGCACGCGGGCACACCCGCGGACCGGCTCGCGGCGCTGGCCGGACTGCTCGACGGGGGTACGGGGGCCACCCTGCTCGTGGCGCTCCGCGAGAGCGGTGGTTCGCCCGGCGAGGACGCCTTCGAACACGGCCTCCGAGCCCTGATCGACGGCACGGCCGCCGCCCTGGCCCGCCGGCCCCCGCCCCACCCGACCTGAGCCACTCACCCGACGGGATCCAGGCCACGCGCGGCCCTGACGCGGCTGTTCCGTGACCGGGATTTGTCAGTCGCCGGCCGGGCCGAACTCACCGACCGCTTCCTGCGGGTCCGCGGTGACCTGCGCACCTACCGGATCCACCTGGGATCGGGCAACATCCTGATGGAGCCCAACGACGCCTATCTCTGCATCGTCCCCCGCGTCGGGTCCGACCAGGTCTTCCTGCCGTTCGAGGAGGAGGGCGGCATGCTCTCGGTCATCATCTCCAAGGCGTTCCTGCTGGCCGACGACACCGCCATCACCGACCCGTCCATCACCCGCCAGATCAAGGGCCGACCCGATGTCCGCGCCGCCCTCACGGGGCGAGTGGACCGGGTAATGTCCGTTTTTCCGACCCGTGGAATCTCCGCCGTTGACCCTGCCCCCGCGCATGGTGAGGATCGGGGGAGACTGATTACGGAGGTGTTACGCGATGGCCAAGGTGCTGATCGTCACAGGTGACGCGGCGGAGGACCTGGAGGTGATGTATCCCTACCAGCGACTGCTCGAGGAGGGGTACGAGGTGGACATCGCCGCGCCGAGCGCCAAGAAGCTCCAGTTCGTGGTGCACGACTTCGTCGACGGCTTCGACACCTACACCGAGAAGCCCGGGCACACCTGGCCCTCCGACCTCGCGTTCGCCGACGTCGCCCCGGAGCGGTACGCGGCGCTGGTCATTCCCGGCGGCCGGGCGCCGGAGTACATCCGCAACGACCGCGACTGCCTGGAGATCGTCAGGCACTTCGCCGGGGCCGGCAAACCGATCGCGGCGCTGTGCCACGGGCCGATCCTGCTGGCGGCGGCGGGCGTGCTGAAGGGCCGGGAGAGCAGCGCCTACCCTGCCTGCGCCCCGGACGTCGAGGTGGCGGGCGCGACCTGGGTCGACAGCGAGGCCCATGTGGACGGAAACCTGGTGACCGGGCGGGCCTGGCCCGACCACCCGGCGTGGATGCGCGAGTTCATGAAGGTCCTCCGTGTCGCAACCGGCTGAGAGCCAGGGACTTCTCTCGTCCGTCCAGCGCGCGCTGCACGTGCTGGAGGTGGTGGCGTCGGCCGGTGACGGCGTCACCGCCAAGGCCGTGGCGCGACGCTGCGGTTTCAAGCTGTCCACGACGTACCACCTGCTGAACACGCTCATCCACGAGGGCTACCTGGTCCGGCTGCCCAACTCCCGGGGCTACGGCCTGGGCTACAAGCTCACGTCGCTGAACCAGCGCCTCCGTGACCAGCTCGGCAGCACGCCGCTGGTGTCGGAGGCGCTCCAGCACGCCCACCGGATCAGCGGCACCGCCGTCTACTACAGCGTGCTGCGGGACGCCCACCTCGTGGTCGCGGAGGTGGTCGACTCGCCCGAGACGCCGCGCGTGCAGCCGCTGGATGTGGGCTTTCACGAGGCGGCGCACGCGACGGCGTTCGGGAAGGTGCTGCTCGCGCACCTGCCCGCCCGCCGGACCTACCTCGCCGAGTTCGGGCTGCGCCGCCTCACCGACAGCACGATCACCCGGCTGGAGGACTTCGAGGCGGAGCTGGACCGGGTCAGGGCGACGGGCGTGGCCCAGGAGGTCGAGGAGTTCCGTCCCGACCTCGCCTGCGTCGCCGTTCCCGTCCTCGACGCCTCGGCGAGCGTGGTCGGCGCCGTCGCCGCCTCGGCCCCGCTCGACTACTTCCGCGCGCACCGCGACCTGATGATCGAAGGAGTACGCGAGAGCGCCCGGCTGCTCGGCCCGTACGGCTGACGGCGGCCGGCGTCGGCCCCGGGACCGGTCCGCCGTGAAGTGACGGTCAGCCTCCGCGTCCTTTCGCGCGACAAGCCGGGCATTTCACACGGCCGCCCCGCGATCGCCGAGGCCCGGCCGGCAGGTCCCACGGAACAGAACGGGCCGTGGGGCCGCCCGCGGGGGCGGGGGCCCCCCCCCGGGGGCGCCCGCCCCCCGCGGCG
>NZ_JBEXGU010000296.1:0-6081 GCF_040607515.1 Streptosporangium sp. NPDC005286
TACGGAACCTCGGTTCCGTACGACCCACGACCGTGATCTGGTCAGCCCATGCAGTGATACACCTTGCGCAGGGTCTCGTGGACGATCCAGACGGTCTTGGCCCCCTCGGCGAGCAGGCAGACCGAGCCGGGGACGAGTTCGAGGGTGGCACCCCCGTCGACCTCCAGCGTGGCACGGCCGGACAGGACCACGAACATCTCGTCACGTTCCACATCGGCCACGGTGCCCGGCGTGATCTCCCAGATGCCCCGGCTCTGCCCGCCATCCGGCGAGGACCACAGCTCGATGGACGAAACGCGCGGGGAACCCGCCAGGATCTGGTCGGGTTCCAGCTCGTCCGGTGAGAGCTGCACGTCACCGGTGGGGACGGAGAACGCCCCGGCAGCGGCGGTCATCCGGGCCAGATCGGCGGGCTCTGGGATGAGAATGTCGGGCATGGGGACCTTTCAGGGGCGGGGATTGTCTCTCCGGAAGGACTCCAGCGCCAGCAGGGCGACATGGAGGGAGAGGCAGGACTCGACATCGTCCAGATCGGTGTCGAGGACGCGTTCCAACCTGTGGAGACGGTCGTAGAAGGCGGGGCGCGACAGATGCGCCCGCTGAGCGGCGAGGGCCTTGTTGCGGCCCGCGTTGAGGTAGACCCGGAGGATCCTGGTGAGATCGCCGCCGCGTTGGGCGTCGTGGGCGAGCAGCGGGCCAAGCTCGCGTTCGGCGAAGGTCTGCAGCCGGGCGTCGTCACGCAGGAGGTGGAGCAGGCCCCGCAGACGGAGGTCGGGGAGCCGGTAGAAAGCGCGGCCGTCGGGCTGCCTGGCGGCCACGTCGGCGACCTGCTCGGCCTCCAGGAAGCTCCGCCGCACGTCGCGGACCGACTCGACCACGGAACCCGCGGCGAGGACGAAGGGGGTCGTGAAGGCCGTGCGCAGGTGGTCGGCGAGCATGGTCAGCGCGGATTCGGGGAGGACGCGCGGTGGCAGGGGGAGCAGGACGCCGACCCGGTTCTGGTCCAGGGCGCCGATCAGGGCGGGAAGGCGGGCCTCTCGGCAGGCGGCGGCGGCCGCGTCGGCCAGTTCGGCGAGCTGGGCGAGTTGCTCCTGGCTGTCCATCGGCTTCTCCGCCGACTCGGCCAGGCGCAGCACCACGCTCATGAGCCTGCGACCGGTGAGCGGCACGCCGACCGCACGGGCGCGGGCCGCGGCCTCCTCGGGGTCGGCGTACGCGTGGGTCAGGATTCCGGTGATGATCGTGCCGTGTGCCTGACGCTCCAGTGACTCCTGGTGGCGTTCCAGCAGGCGGCCCAGGGCGAGGGTGGTCGCGGCGCGTTCGGCGAGCACGATGTCGTGCGGCCCCGGCTCGCTGTCACAGAGCAGGATCAGGCGGCCCCAGTCCTGGCCCCGGGCGCCGACGATGGTGACCAGCCAGCCTGAGGCCGCGTCGTAGGCGGTCCGCGGGTGGGGTGCCACCGAGCGGGAGCGCGTCTCCCAGCCGGCCAGTAGCGTGCCCGTGTCATGTCCGGCGGTGTCGCATGCCAGGACCTGGTGGGCGAGGTTCTCCAGCAGCGCGGGGCGTCCGGACAACCGGGTGACCTGGCCGAGCACCCTCGCGGGGGAGGCGCCCTCGACCGACAGCTCGGTGAAGACCTCGTGCAACTGCTTGGAGGCGCGGAGTTCCTCCAGCTGGATGTCGATGATCCGGGCGTGCACCGACTCGGTGATCTGCACGAACGGCGTCTCCATCGCCAGGGTCACCAGGGGCAGGCCGTGCACTTCGGCGGCGTTGATCACGGCACGGGGCAACTCTTTGATGAACTTGCGGCCCAGCTCCACGATCAGCCCCGACGCACCCACGGTGGCCAGCTCGGCGACATAGTCGGCGAGTTTCTCGGGGTCGTCGGGCAGGGCTATGCCGGTGGTGAGCACGAGCTCGCCTCCGCGTAGCAGGTGGGCGATATCGGTGACCTCGCCCACGTGCACCCAGCGCACCCGGCTGTCCAGTCGGTCAGCCCCCGCTACGACCCGTGGATTGCCCCGGCGAACGGTGTCCAGGGCGAGGACGTCGGCGACTGTAGGGAGCACACACAGAGAGTATCTGATCAGATTGTAAGTACGCGTGGTCCCCCTTTTACATGCTGTTTACCTGCCATCCGTGTCCCTGCGGTATCGGGGCCCGCGGTGTCGTCTTCACAGGGTGGGAGGTGATCGCTAATGGATGCCCGGCCGCGAGGGCGGTGTCGCGCCGGGGTCCGCCGAGGCCGGTGCCGGTGCCGAGGCCGCGCGGTTCAGGCGGGCCTCCAGGCCGTCGAGGAGGCAGGTCAGGCCGAACTCGAAGTTGAGCGCCCTGGTGGTCTCGACGTCGATCTCCCTGAACTCGGCGTAGCGGGCGGCCAGTCCGGGGTGGCCTGCCGCGGCCTTCTCCACCGCCGGCTGGAGGGCCGCGTTCAGCTCGTTGGACTCAAGGCCGGTCCGCTCCATCATGGTCCGCCAGGAGATTTCGGGCAGGGTGACCCCGGACACGTAGGCGATGAGCGTCGAGGCGGCGTAGTCCTGGTCGAGGCCACGGAACCCGGCGTGGTCGAAGGTGGCGACGAGCCGGGTCATCAGCAGTATCGCGTTGGGGCCGATGCCGGGGATGGTCCCGATGAGGTTGGTCACCCAGGGGTGCCTGAAGAGCACCTGGCGCATGCTGTACGCGAAGGAGGAGGCGGAGTTGCGCCAGGTGGTCTCCTGGACGTCCGGGACCGTCAGCTCGCCGTAGACCTCGTCGAGGACCAGCTCCAGCAGCTCGTCCTTGTTGGCCACGTGCCAGTAGATACTGGTGGCCCCCGAGCCGAGCCTGGCGCCCAGGCGGCGCATGCTCAGTGCGTCCAGCCCCTCGGCGTCGAGCAGTGCCATCGCCTCGCGCACGATCTGCGCGCGATCGAGCCCCGGACTCTTGGTGGTGCGCGGCTCGCGCGTCCAGACGGAGCTGAAGTGCTGTTTCACGCTCCAAGCATAAATCCGATAGTACACCGTGCGAGCTTGTCGTACAGTGTGCGAGTGGAATCGAACACTGTACGAGTCGAACGCGATCCGAGGCGCTGGTGGATCCTCGGAGTGCTCTGTCTGAGCCTGCTGGTCCTGGTGGTGGACAACACCGTCCTGAATCTGGCCATCCCGGCGTTGATGGTCGACCTGGGAGCCACCCCCGCGGACATCCAGTGGATCATTGACGCCTATGTCCTGGTCTTCGCCGGGTTGCTGCTCACCTCGGGCAGCCTGTCGGACCGTTACGGCCGTAAGCGTTTCCTGATCATCGGCCTGCTGCTGTTCGGCGGTGCCTCGCTGGTCGCCGTGCTGGTCACCGAGCCCTGGCAGCTGATCGGTGCCCGCGCGCTGATGGGCGTCGGCGGCTCCATCCTGATGCCGAGCACCCTGTCGATCCTGATCACCGTCTTCGACGAGGAGGAGCGCCGCAAGGCGATCGCCGCGTGGAGCGCGGTGGCCATGGTCGGTGTGATCGCCGGTCCCACGCTGGGCGGTTTCCTGCTGGAACACTACTGGTGGGGATCGATCTTCCTGCTCAACGCGCCCGTCGCGATCGTCGCCGTCGTCGCGGCGGTGCTGCTGATGCCCGAGTCACGTGGTCCGGCGAGAAAACTCGACCCGCTCGGCGTGGTGCTGTCCACGGCCGGCATGAGCGCCCTGGTCTACGTGGTCGTCTCCGCTCCGACGGCGGGCTGGACCTCGGCGGAGTCGCTGGTCGCCGCCGGCGTGGCGGTGGTCGCGCTGGGGGCGTTCGTGATCTGGGAGCTCAGGTCGGACCATCCGATGCTCCCGCTGGAACTGTTTCGCAACCGGAACTTCAGCGGCGCCTCGTTCTCGATCGTGCTGATGTCGTTCGGCACGGGCGCGCTGCTGCTGATGCTGACCCAGTACCTGCAGTTCGTGCTGGGCTACGGTCCCATGCGGGCCGGTCTCGCGCTGCTGCCGTACGCCGTGGCCGCCGCGCTGTTCAACGGGGTCGGTGCCGGGCTGGGGCGGAAGGTCAGCAACCGGGTGCTGGTCGCCGTCGGCCTCGCCGTGATGGCGTCCGGCTTCGGGATGCTCGCCTTCATGACCGCCGACACCGGGTACGGCATGTTGATCTCCGGTCTCATGCTCATGGGGATCGGCGGCGGCCTGGCGGGTCCCGCGGCCTACGCGACGTTGATGGGCGCGGTGCCGCCCGCGCACGCCGGTGTCGGGTCGGCGCTCAACGACACGGTCCAGCAGGTCGGCATGGCGCTGAGCATCGCCGTGCTGGGCAGCGTGCTGGCCGGGGTTTACACCTCGTCGATGCCCGCGGACGCCCCGGCCGGCGCCAGGGAGTCGATCGGAGAGGCACTGCGGCTGGGGGATCCGGGGGTGATCGAGACCGCGCGCGAGGCGTTCGTCTCCGCCATGTCGTTCGGCTCCTGGGTGGGAGTCGCCTTCACGCTGGCCGCCGCCACGCTGGCGTTCCTGGTGCTGCGGCCCGCGCCCGTGGTCACGGCCGCCTCGGACACCGACCTGGTGAAGACCGAGGGCTGAGGGGCTCTCCGGCCGCCGCCACGGCGTGCCGGGCGGATCGGCACGCCGGCATGGGCGTACCGATCTGACAGTGTGCTGGGTTTGGCGACTATATGCCGACATGCTGCCGGTATGAGGAGGTGGCCCCGAGCGGTGATACTCGATGTATGTCGGACCTCCTTGCGCGCCATCGCGCGGTAATGCCCAACTGGCTGGCTCTCTACTACGACGAGCCCATCGAGATCGTCTCAGGCAAGGGCAACCGGGTAGTCGACGCGTCGGGCAAGACCTACCTCGACTTCTTCGCGGGCATTCTGACCAACATGATCGGGTACGACGTGCCCGAGGTGCGGGAGGCCGTGGAGCGGCAGCTCGCCACCGGTGTCGTGCACACCTCCACGGTCTACCTGCTGCGCGGTCAGGTCGAGCTGGCCGAGAAGATCGCCAGGCTCTCCGGCATCCAGGACGCGAAGGTCTTCTTCACCAACTCCGGCACCGAAGCCAACGAGGCCGCGCTGCTGCTGGCGACCTACGCGCGCAGGTCCGACCAGGTGCTCGCCATGCGGCAGAGCTACCACGGCCGCTCCTTCGGCACGATCGGCGTCACGAGCAACCGTTCCTGGAAGAACAACTCGCTGTCGCCGCTGAACGTGCACTTCCTGCACGGAGCCGACCGGCACCTGGCCCAGTTCCGCGGCCTGTCCGACGCCGGCTACATCGAGGCCTGCGTCGACGACCTGCGCCACGTGCTCTCCACGGCCGTCTCCAACGACGTGGCGGCGCTGATCGCCGAGCCGATCCAGGGCGTGGGCGGCTTCACCATGGCCCCCGACGGGCTGTTCGCCGCCTACCAGGAGGTCCTCGACTCCGAGGGGATCCTGTTCATCTCCGACGAGGTGCAGACCGGCTGGGGCCGTACCGGCTCGGCCTTCTTCGGCATCCAGAACCACGGTGTCACGCCCGACATGATGACCTTCGCCAAGGGGCTGGGCAACGGCTTCGCGGTGGGTGGCGTCGTCGCCCGGGGTGACCTGATGGACAACCTCCACGCCGTCGGGCTGGCCACCTTCGGCGGCAACCCGATCTCCATGGCCGCGGCCAACGCCACCCTGGACTACGTCCTCGACCACGACCTGCAGGCCGCCGCCGCCAGGACCGGCGCCCTGATCATCGACGGGCTCCGTGAGGCCGCGCCGCGCCTGCCGATCGTCGGCGACGTCCGCGGCAGGGGCCTGATGTTCGCCGTCGAGCTGGTCGACCCGGCGACGGGCGAACCCTCCCCGGCGCTCGCCAGCCGGTTCATGGAGGAGAGCAGGAAGGCCGGCCTGCTGGCGGGCAAGGGCGGGCTGCGGGGTAACGTGCTCCGCATGGCCCCGCCGCTCACCCTGACCATGGAGGAGGCCGCCGAGGGCCTCGGAATCATCGTCGGTGTGCTCGAAACCGTCAACGCCGAGGTCGCCTCGTGAAGAACGTCACTCACTGGATCAACGGAGCCCTCGTCGAGGGCTCCGGCCGTACCTCCGAGATCTTCAACCCGGCGACCGGAGAGGTCACCGGG
>NZ_JBEXGU010000297.1:0-5948 GCF_040607515.1 Streptosporangium sp. NPDC005286
GCCGTGAGGCCCGGCGCCGCCGCGGGTGGCCAGATCAGTCGCGCGCGGAGCCGCCCGTGGCCGATGTGTTCAGCTGCGCGCTCGTCCGGTCGGTGAGCTCCTCGAGGGAGACGCTGTGCCGCGACCCGTCCCGGAGGATTGCCGTGACGCTCTTGACGCCGCCACGAGGTGAGGCGTTCTCGCGCTCCTCCGTCGTCGGCGCGTCCGGCCACCAGGCTGCGAAGTAGCCGCCGGTGACGGTCGCGGTCACGCTGCCTTTCGCCTCCGTGGAGAGCTCCAGACCCACCACGCCGGCACCGACCCTGCCGGTCACGATACGCACGCTCTCCTCACTCGTGCTCATGACCGCGCCGAGGGCGGCCCGCGCAGACCCTGCGGGAACCGGCGAAAGCGGTTGTGCGCCGGGCCCCGGCGTGCTGCCCGTCGAGCCGACGAGGTCGCCATCGCGGAGCAGGCAGGTGATCTCGGCCAGATGGCTGCTGTCGTCGTTGACGTAGACGAGCGTCCATGGCCCCCGGCCCTCGGTCACCACGGGCCGGAAGCCGAGCTCACGCCCGGTTGTGCGCTTGGCGGTGTCCCGGGCGCTGTCGAGGCACTTCTCCTGGGCGTCGGCGGCCCGGTCACCGCTCACCGTGTGCGGCGTCGCGGTCCACGCTGCCATCGCCGAGCCACCGCCGAACACGCCGGGCAGCAGCAGCGCTGCCGCGATGCCGACGGCCACCCCTCCGCCGGCAGCGGTGAGACGCCCGGCGGTGAGCAGGCGAGGGCTGCTGGTCGTCGGTGCGGGCGCCTCCATCGGGTTGGTGGCCACCACCCGGGCCAGCAGGACCCGAGCCTTGGGGTCGGTGCTGGTGTCCAGGTCGGCGGGGGTGACGGCCGGGTCGAGGTCGCGCAGGGCGTGGTCGAGGGTGTCGTTCATCGCATGCTCCGGGAGTTCACGGTGGCGGTTGCCGCGGGCTGGGTTGTAGTGGCGGGGACCGCGTCGGCGTGGTGGCGCAGGGCACGCCGGGCCCGGGTGAGCCGAAGCCGGAACGCGACGGGGGAAATGCCGAGCACCCGCGCGGCCTGTGGGGCTGTGAGGCCGTCCCACACGGCCAAGGCGAGCGTCTCCTGGTGGCGCGGGCTGAGCCGCCGCCACGCCCGGACGAGGTCGAGCCGGCGTGCCACCAGCTCGGGGTCCAGCCCGGCCGCCGCGGCGCCGGTCAGCTGGCTGTCGGCGATGCGAACGGTAAGTGCCTGCCGCCGCTGGTCGGCCCGCAGCCCGTTGCGCAGAGTGCGGTGCGCCACGCCGAACAGCCAGGCCCGAGCCTCGTCCGCCGCCAGCGGCACGTCGTCCAGGCGCCGCCAGGCGACGAGGAACACGTCGGCGACCACGTCCTCGGCATGGGAGGGATGGACACGACGCTCGACGAACCGCAGCAACGCGGCATACGTCTGCTCGTAGAGGCGGGCGAAGCGCTGGGTGCGCGGCGGCCCGGTGTCGGTGACGTTCATGCCTAGGTCATGTCCGGCAAGCCCACAGGTGTGTCGCGAACCGTCACGACGAGACGTCGACCGGCCTTTGGGGGGTCGCAGTAGTAACGACGCAGGAAACAACGGATATGCAGGTCAGCGGCCCATCTTCCACGCTGTGCCTGAAGGTCCCTAAGGGGGCTCTGAATTGCATATTCGTTGAAAATTCCGTCGATACTACTGAGACCTCATAAGGGGTCGATCGCAGGATGAGGGTTCAGGCCGCCCAGTACGGATGCACCGCATCCGACCTCGTTGCGAGGCGGCGGGTCCGGGCACCTTGTGACTGCTCTGAGATCTTGGACTGCGACGATCTCGGCGGTCCCGTCACCGTAGGGCAAGAGCAGCAGGAGAACCCCCCGATGAGATGGCCTATCGCCGCATTCGCCGCCGTCCTGGCATCCGCCCTGGTCGCCGGGTTCGGTGACGGTGCGAGCGCCCAGAGCGCTCCGGCGGACCCGGTGCAGGCGCTCAAGAAGCAGATGGCGGCACATGGCGGAGTGCGCTTCTCCCGGGTCGCGGTCGACACGACCGAGGATCGAAGCGATGTTCCCTCCTGGATGACCAAACGCAAGAGCAAGATCACCTTCCGTAGCAAGGGGGCCGTCCAGTTCGGGGGCGGGAAGGTCACGGCCAGCGACGTGACGAGCCGAAACAGCCTTATCGGGTCAGATGAGAGCGTGCGGTTGGTCACCTTCACAGGCCGCAGCTATATATCGGGATGGCCGGTGCCGCCGCTGCCCGCGGGCAAGGAGTGGGTCGTGTTCGACGACGACACGACCAGGCCGGAGATGGACAGCGGGCGGATCAGGACTGGAGGCCGCGGCCGTCGGCGAATGTCGCCCGGCTCAGCGCCCCGCAGCCCGGCCCGCAGGCGAGGTCGAGCAGGAGGCTCACCGTGCGGCGGCGGCCGCTGTGTCCTTCCCGGGCTGCCGCGTCCCGGCCACCGTCGACCAAGCCCGGCGGCAGCTGGCCGCGATCACCGAGGAGATCGGCCTGCGCGCCGCGCTGCCCGTCGAGCGGGCCGCCCAGGAGCACACCGAACGCGCCCAAGCCCAGCAAGTCCAGCGCGCTCAGGCCGAGCGAGCCGCCCGGCCGAGGCCTCGCCGCGCCCCCTCGCGTGGGCGGGGTGGCCGAGGCCGATAGCCACTAGAGCGAACAGAACAGCACGAAGGAACGAGCAGTCAGCACCACACAGCAGAGACCACAAAGAACAGACAAACAGCATCGAAGATCGGAGAGGATCAGAGAAGCGATAAGACGTATCAATCAGCAGTAACGCAGACAGCAAGATCATGAATCAGTGCTAAGGCATCACCACTTCGCGACGATGCGGACACGGCCAGCTACTCCTGGTTAATGCCGGTAGTAGCCACATCACACGACAGACCACCAAAAAACGGCAGTCAACACCACACAGCAGAATCACGGGGTGCTCCTGTCCTGGTGAGGGCATAGAAAGTGCTTGACCCGCCCTGTCTAGGGCGTATGGTCCGATCAGGAAGGTTTCTTACCGGTTCGCCGGTGAGGTGGTCAGGCTGGGGGTGTAGCCGGGCTGCTCGTCGACGAGTGGCGCGACGAGGTGCAGCGCATGCCAAACGCCAGCCAGTGGGTGGCGCGGGACCCGATCACTGGAGAGATACGACATCGACGCCGGTAACCATTCATTGACTAGCCCTATGGAGTGCGTACAACGGATTGTCGTCGGCCGCACGGGTGACCTCCCGGCGTGGTTGCTCACCGGCATGTTCCGCCTCCGCTACGAGGTGTTCTACGAACGCCTCCGCTGGGACGTCGACAGCCTCCACGGAATGGAGCGAGATTCCTACGACGACTGCGATCCGGTCTATGTGATCAGCCATGGGGAGGTCTGCCGGGAGGTCACGGGGTGCTGTCGGCTCCTGCCCACCGACGGTCCTTATATGATCCCCGATGTCTTCTCCGAGACGTTGCGCGGCGCCCCCGCTCCTCGCGATCCGAGCATCTGGGAGCTCAGCCGCCTGGCCACTGGCCGGGCCTGGCCCCGCACTACGGCAGCGGGTTTCGGCCCGCTTGCCCTTGCGCTGCTCCGGGACGCGTTTCGCTGGGTTGATCGGTACGGTGACACGGTGGTCGCGGTCTCAGGCGTGGCCCTGGAACGGCGCCTGCATGTCATGGGTGTTCCCACCCGGCGTTTCGGTGACGGCAGGGCGACGCGCCTTGGCCAGCTTCTGTGTTCCGCCTATGCCGTCTCAACCCAGGCCTTCCTTGAGAACGCGCCTGCCGCGCCGACGGCGGCGACGATTCCCTGCCAGGACGAGTCCTAGCCCCGCCTCCAGCACGGAGGACGGGGGCGCCGGGGCAGCGAGGATCAGCGGGCCTTCTGTGATTTTTCTGTCCGGTTTTTTCGGGCTGTTTTCGGTGGGCGTCCCGGTCGCCCTTGCATGACGGCTGGAGTTGCCCCGGTTCGGTAGACACATCAGGGCTTTCGGCTACGCGGCAGCATAACCGTCTTCTTGAATGGGTTTGGGGGCTTGGCGTCGCTCGTATTCGGCAGGGCTGAGTTGTCCGTTGGCGGAGTGACGACGGCGCGGGTTGTAGAACCCCTCGATGTAGGCGAATACCGCGCGCTCGGCTTCTGACCTGGTGCGGAAGGTCCGCCGGTCGATCAGCTCGCACTCCAGTGAGGCGAAAAAGCTCTCGGTGATGGCATTGTCGAAGCACGTGCCGGTCCGGCCGGTCGAGGGGCGCACGCCGGCCTGCTCACAACGTCGACCGAACGCGATCGAGGTGTTGCGACGACCGGTTGAATCCGCCGCCCTGGCGCGACACACCCAGCGCCCGGGCCGGCAGGGAGACGTCATGGTGGTCCTTCTCCGCATCGATCAGCCGAAACCTCATCTCGGCGGATCCGTCTCCCGCGCGAAGAAAACCGCGGCCTTACGCAAGATCTCCTTCTCCTCGCGGAGAATCCTGTTCTCGCGACGCAGTCTGGCCAGTTCGTCCTTCTCGGCGCTGGTCAGGCCGTCGGCGCGGTGGCCGTCATCCAGATCGGCCTGGCGCACCCAGACACGGATCGACTGCGCGGAGGGCTGGAACTCCTTGGCCGGTTCCTCCGGCGACCGTCCCGCGCGCACCAGCTCCACCATCTGCCGACGAAACTCCGGCGGATAGTTGTTCGGCACAGCAGACTCCTTCTTCCGGGGACCAGGGTTCCCCAGAGATCAGGTGTCCACCAAACCGGGTCAACTCCAGTGTTTCGGATCGAAGCGAGCACCGCCATCCGTTACGCCGAGCAGGCGCGCCGCATTATCAGCGACGACCAACCAGGAAAACAACAAGATCAACAAAGATAGAGATGTTGAGCGCCCGGTTGTTCAGCGATCACGGCTAGACGAACGCGACGACGGCATATCTCTCGTCCTGGATGATCCGTCCCCACAGGATGGAATCAGGTAGCGGCTCGACGCGGGCGGTCTTAACCAGTGGTCGCAGCGCCGCCAGGAGACGCCCCGCCTCGACTCCGCCCATCCATGGCATCGGCTCCGACTTCCCCTCATAGGACTGGTCTTCACCCGGTTCGGCCGACGCCCAGCGCCCCTCGATGAGGACCAAACGCCCGCCGGGACGCAGCAGGCCGACCCACCGGCGCAACGCCTCCTGCGGATCGGGCAGGGTCCACAACAGGTGACGGGAGAGGATCACGTCGAAAGACGTCCCGGCAGGCGCGGGCGGGTCACTCGCGTCACCCACCATCATTGCGGCATCGAAGCCGGCCGCCGTGAGCTTGCGCCGGGCCTGCTCGATCATCAGCGGGGCCAGATCCACCCCGACCGGCCGGTGGCCCTGCTCGGCGAGCACCAAGGACAACGAGCCGGTGCCGCACCCCAGGTCCAAGACGTCGGCGGGCGAGGCGGGCATCCAGGAACGCAGGCGTTCCGCCCAGGCAGCCTTGACGCCGGGGTCGCGAAGGCCGTGGTCGGCCTCCTCGTCGAAGGAGGCGGCGAAGGCATTCCAGAAAGACGCGATTGAAGCATTGGTTTCGGGCATCGGCAGATCATGCCACCCGCCCCCGACAAAACCCGGGCTGTCCCTTCCGGGTGAAGTTAGCGGCCGGGACGGGTTCTGATCAGCGGCACGACAGCTTGGCCCGGACGGTTTCGAGCGGACTTGTTCAGGTCGCTTTGTCGGTGAGAGGAACTCAAACGTCCGGGTAGTCGATGTCAGTGCCCTTGGACGTAAGGGAAGACCTGGCTGAAGTCGCGGGCGGCGAGCCGGTCCCGGCGGATGCCGAAGATCAGCCTACCTCCGTCTCCGAACATCATCCCGTTGTCTTCGTCGAGCTGGAGCAGGTTGACCCACTGGGAGGCCTCCGCCGCGAAGCCGGGATCCTTTGGTTTCAGCCCAGCCTCGTACGCGGCCGCGACTTCGATCGGTGATCGCAGGGCGTCGGAGTA
>NZ_JBEXGU010000298.1:0-5742 GCF_040607515.1 Streptosporangium sp. NPDC005286
ATGTTCGCGGCGGTCTATCCCGGCCTGGACGCGCTGAACGTGATGCGTCTGGCCAGTCCGCAGTCGGCGATCCTGTCCGCGGTCGTCTTCAACGCCCTGGTGATCATCGCGCTGATCCCGCTGGCGCTCAGAGGTGTTCGCTACCGCCCTTCGAGCGCGTCGAAGTTGCTCAGCCGCAACCTCTACGTCTACGGACTGGGCGGCATCATCGCCCCGTTCATCGGTATCAAGATCATCGACCTGCTCATCCAGTTCCTTCCGGGGATGTCATAAATGGAACGCCTACCTAGCTGGATCCGCCAGCACCTCGCGGCCATCAGGGCGGTCGCCGTCCTCACGGTGCTCCTTGGCGTGATCTACCCGCTGGTCACCACCGGCGTGGCCCAGGCCCTGTTCAACGGCAATGCCAACGGCTCGATCGTCCAGCAGGACGGCAAGGACGTGGGCAGCGCCATCATCGGCCAGAACTTCACCGACAAGGACGGCAACCCCGTCAGGACCTACTTCCAGAGCCGCCCGTCGGCCGCGGGTGACGGGTACGACATGCAGTCGACGGCCGCCGGCAACCTGGGACCCGAGGATGTCCTGGACGTCCTTCCCGTCCCCGGCGCGAAGGACGACGAGGGCAACCCGGACGAGGGCAGGCAGAGCCTGCTCACCCAGGTCTGCGCCCGCTCCAAGGCGGTCGGTGAGCTGGAGGGCGTCAGCGGCGCCAGGCCGTACTGCACCGGTGACGGTGTGGGCGCGGTGCTGAAGGTCTTCTCCGACCGCGCGGTCAGCGTCAACCAGGCCTGCCCCGATACCCCCTTCATCGCCGAGTACAAGGGTCTGAAGGTGGAGTGCGGCAAGCCGGGCGAGGACTACGCCGCTGGAAAGACCGTCCCGATCCGTGGCGGCGTGACGAAGGTCGAGGTGCCTGCCGATGCCGTCACGGCCAGCGCCTCGGGCCTCGACCCGCACATCTCGGTGGCCTACGCCGACCTGCAGGCCCCGCGAGTGGCCAAGGAGCGCAAAACGGACCTCGCCAGGGTCAAGGCGCTCATCCAGGAGCACACCACAGGGCGCGCCCTCGGTTTCATGGGCGAGCCCGCGGTCAACGTGCTCGAACTCAACCTGGCCCTCGACAAGGAGTAGTGATCGCGGTGCCACGCGGGCGGCTACGGGTCTACCTCGGGGCGGCTCCCGGAGTCGGTAAGACCTTCGCGATGCTCAACGAGGGACGCAGGGCGCTGGAGCGTGGCAGGGACGTGGTCGTGGGTTTCGTCGAGACCCACGACCGCCCCCACACCGCCGAGCTGCTTGACGGCCTGGAGGTCCTCCCGCGCAGGACGCTGGCCTACCGGGGGAGCCACTTCACCGAGCTGGACGTCGATGCCGTCATCGAGCGGGCGCCGAAGGTGGCGCTGATCGACGAGCTGGCGCACACCAACATCCCAGGCTCGCGCAATACCAAGCGCTGGCAGGAGATCGAGGAGATCCTCGACGCCGGCATCGACGTCGTCTCCACCGTCAACATCCAGCACCTGGAGTCGGTCAACGACGTCGTCCAGCAGATCACCGGCATTCCGCAGCGGGAGACCATACCGGATGAGGTGGTACGGCGGGCCGACCAGGTCGAGCTGGTCGACATGTCGCCCGAGGCGCTGCGCAGGCGGATGGCGCACGGCAACATCTACGCACCGGAGAAGGTGGACGCCGCGCTGTCCAACTACTTCAGGATCGGCAACCTGACCGCGCTGCGCGAACTCGCCCTGCTCTGGGTCGCGGGAAAAGTCGACGACCAGCTCGACCGCTATCGGGCCGAGCACGGCATCGCCAAAACCTGGGAGGCACGCGAGCGGGTGGTGGTCGCGCTCACCGGCGGCCCGGAAGGCGACACCCTGGTACGGCGCGCAGCCCGCATCGCGGCGCGCAGTATGGGCGCCGACCTGCTGGCCGTCCACGTCACCAGGGCAGACGGCCTGATCGGCGGCGATCCGGCCAGCCTGGCCCGCCAGCGCACCCTCGTGGAGGACATGGGCGGCACCTACCACCAGGTGGTCGGCGACGACATCCCGCGCGCGCTGCTCGACTTCGCCGGTGGGGTGAACGCCACCCAGCTCGTGCTCGGCGCGTCCAGGCGGGGCAGGTTCGCCCAGATCCTGTCCCGTGGCGTCGGGGTGGAGACGACCGCGTTGTCGGGTTCGATCGACGTCCACATGATCACTCACGCGCAGGTCAAGAAGGGCCGCCGCCATGCGAGCTCGCGAGCCGCGCTGACCCGCAAGCGCAGGGTCATCGGCTGGGCGATGGCGGTGCTCGGCATGCCCGCGCTGACCGCGGTTCTGCTCCCGTTCAGGGACGATTCGGCGCTGCCGAGCGAGATCCTGCTCTTCCTGCTGATGGTCGTCGGAGTCTCCCTGGTGGGCGGCATGTGGCCGGCGGTGACGGCGGCCATCGGTGGGTTCCTGCTGCTGAACTACTACTTCACGCCGCCGGTCGACCAGTTCACGGTCTACGACCCGGAGAACCTGCTCGCGCTCGTCGTCTATGTGCTGGTCGCGATCATGGTGAGCCTGGTGGTCGACGTGGCGGCCCGCCGTACCAGAGAGGCGGCCAGGGCCACCGCGGACGCCGAGGTCCTGTCGACGCTCGCCGGCCACGTCCTGCGTGGTGAGGCCGCTCTGCCGTCGCTGCTCGCCCGGGTCAAGGAGACGTTCGGGCTCGTGTCCGCCACGCTTCTGGAGCGGACGGGACCGCCGACCCCCGACGATCAGTCGGAGCCGGAGGCGTGGCGGATCGTGGCCACCTCCGGGGGCGAGCCGTGCACCAGCCCCGGAATCGCAGACACCGACGTGGCGATCGACGAGAACCTGGTGCTCGCGGTACGTGGGAGGCTGCTCGACGCCTCCGACCGCAGGGTGCTCGAGGCGTTCGCCGCGGAGACCGCCGTCGCGCTGCGTCAGCAGCGGCTGGAGGAGGAAGCCGGGCGGGCCAGGCCGCTGGCCGAGGCCGACAAGATGCGCACCGCGCTGCTCGCCGCCGTCAGCCACGACCTGCGCACCCCGCTGGCCTCGGCCAGAGCCGCGGTGGAGAGCCTGCGCAGCACAGAGATCGACTGGTCCGCGGAGGACAGGAAGGAACTGCTCGCCACGGCGGACGAGTCGCTGGTCAAGCTGAATCGCCTGGTGGACAACCTGCTTGACATGAGCAGGTTGCAGGCGGGCGTGCTCGGGCCCGTCCTCCAGCCGGTCGCCCTGGAGGAGGTCGTGCCCAGGGCGATGGACGACCTGGGCCCGCTCCGGGATCGCGTCGAGGGGGACATCTCCGTCGAGCTGCCCGAGGTGGTCGCCGACTCCGCCCTGCTGGAGCGGGTGCTGGTGAACCTGATGTCCAATGCCGTCCGCTACAGCCCACCGGGCGAGCGGGTGCTGGTCACCGGCAGCTGGTACGGCGACCACGTGGAGATCCGGGTGATCGACCGCGGTCCAGGGATTCCGCCGGAAGCACATGACCAGGTCTTCAAGCCGTTCCAGCGGCTCGGCGATCGTGACAACCAATCGGGGGTCGGCCTCGGTCTCGCGCTCTCCAGGGGGCTCACCGAGGCGATGGGCGGCTCTCTCGTACCGGAAGAGACACCAGGGGGAGGTCTCACCATGATCTTGACGCTGCCCATCTCATCCAGAGCCGTGATCGCATGACACGCATTCTCGTCGTCGACGACGAACCGCAGATCCTGCGGGCGCTCCGCATCAACCTGATCGCCCGCCACTACGAGGTGGCGGTGGCCACCGACGGCGGCGCGGCCCTGCGCCAGGCGGCCGACTGGCACCCTGACCTGGTGGTGCTCGACCTCGGGCTGCCCGACCTCGACGGCGTCGACGTCATTCACGGGCTGCGCGGCTGGACCTCGATGCCGATCATCGTGCTGTCCGGCAGGGCGGGCAACCAGGACAAGGTCGACGCCCTCGACGCCGGTGCCGACGACTACGTCACCAAGCCGTTCGGCATCGACGAGCTGCTGGCCAGGATCCGCGCGGTGTCGCGCCGCACGTCCGCGCAGGAGGCGGAGCTGGCCAGCATCACGATCGGCGACCACGTGGTGGACCTGACCAACAAGACGATCTCCGGCGGGGCACGGCTGACGCCGACCGAATGGCACATCCTGGAGATCCTGCTACACAACCCGGGCAAGCTCGTCAGCCAGCGGCAGTTGCTGACCGAGGTATGGGGGGTCAAGTACGTCAAGGAGACCCACTATCTACGGCAGTACATGGCCCAGCTGCGGCGCAAACTCGAACGCGACGCCGGGCATCCAGCCCACCTGATCACCGAGCCCGGTATGGGTTACCGCTTCAAGGCCTGATCGGCTTCAGGCCGCTCACCGGTTTGGAACTGCTCACGGCGCTCCGGGATCCCTGACCGGCAACGACGAAGCGCGGGCAGCCGAGTGACTGTCCGCGCTTCTCGCATTCGATCAGAGGCCGACTTCCCCGCGCATCAGGCCGGCGAGCCCCGGCGAGCCCCGCGCCGGCACCCGGACCGCGGCACCGCCCGCCGCGATCGACAGGCCGAACCGCTGGTCCTCGCTCCCCGTGCGATCGCCTCGGTGACGCACATCATGCGGTCTTGGCGGAGTGCCGGGCCATCGTCCCTGCGGGGTCGATCACGATGCCGATGCTGTCCAGTTCCTTGAGCATGCTCCTGAGCGCGGGCTCGCTGAGCCGTACCCAGTGCTGATCGGAGCCGAGCACCTTGGCCAGGCGCATCGGTGAGGTGAAGGCGACCGCCGTCCGCTTCCCCGCAACAGTCCTGAACAGGCGCAGCGACGTGCTGAACGCGCCTTGACGGACCGGGACGTACAACATGCTTCCTCCTGGTGAGAACTCGTACACCAGCGACGCTAGAGCCGAGCGGGGAGCATGAGCGCGATCGCTACGGGATCAAGACGGCAATCGCGGAAGTACTTACGACGCGTTGACGTGGTGTGGCTCCGACCAGCACCGACATCACCGAAGCGGCAGGATCGGCCGCTTCGGTGTGGTGAATGCGTCAGGGGTCGTCGGCTCCCACCGTCAACGACGTTCTCTGGAGGATGGCGATGATCGGCAGGCAATTCGTGGTGGCGCGGCGATGAGCCGGGAAAACGTGGTGGGTCTTCCAGTTCGGTCGGTTCTGTGCGGTGCACCTCGACCGTGGGCATACCGCTGACGGTTCGCGACCCCGTGCCCGGATGCGCACCGTCCCACCTGTGACACGGACGAACTTCACGGACGAAGTGCGGGAACGCGAGGGCGAGTAGTTCTTCGATAGACGCCCAGCATGATCATGAGCCGCTGCGTGGAGGTCACAGGTTCATGAAACTCACGACGGAGCGGTTCTCATCGACCCTTGACATGCAACATACTCGGGTATAAAGACATATAAAACAACATTGAAACGGCGGTGAACCAACAGGATGTACGCCGAGGAACGGCAGCAGGAGATCCTGTGTGAGGCCCGGGCCGCCGGGCGGGTCGACGTGGTGACCCTGGCGGAACGGTTCGGCGTCACGACTGAAACGATCCGCCGGGACCTGACAGCGTTGGAGCGTTCGGGGGTGCTGCGGCGCGTGCACGGCGGGGCGATCCCGGTCGAGCGCCTCGGTTTCGAGCCAGCCCTCGCGACGCGCGATGAGGTGATGACGGCGGAGAAGGAGCGTATCGCCAAGGCGGCGCTGGCCGAGTTGCCGCAGGATGGCGCGATCATCATTGACGCGGGTAC
>NZ_JBEXGU010000299.1:0-5737 GCF_040607515.1 Streptosporangium sp. NPDC005286
CGCGGGAGCCCCGGTCTTTCACCTGTGACGGGTCCGTACCGGAAGGCGGCCCTACGGCTGGGACGCGCGGCGGTGCAGCACGACCCCGAGGCCGCTCGCGGCCAGCAGGACGGCCCCGGCCAGGACCAGGATCACCGCGCCGCCCACGGCCCCGTCGGTCCAGTCCCAGACCGCCTCGGGAACGGCGAGCGTCAACCCGGCCACTCCGCTGACGATCAGCACCCAGGTACGCCGGTGCCCGTACAGCGCCAGGCAGGCCAGCGCGATCACCGCGGTCAGCCAGTACCCCCAGGCCTCCCCGTCCCACAGGACGGGCCACTGCCCGCCGAAGAGCGCGATGGCGGCGCCCATGCCCAGCCCCAGGTCGCCGGGGGCGAGCAGCCCGGCGAGGGCGAGCGCCAGGATGAGCACGCCCAGTGCGACGTAGGCGAGGCCCCAGCCGGCGCCCTCCTGCCTGACGAAGACGTCCAGCAGGCCGGTCACCGTGAGGAGGGCGAACCCACCGCAGGCCAGCAGGCCGATCGCGGTGGGCAGCAGCACGTAGGCCACCGCCGCGACCACCAGCCCGGCCAGGCCGGCGACGAGCCCCTCGTGGCGGTCGGCGGCGACCCCCGCGCAGAGGGCGGCCGTACCCGAGCCCAGCGCGGCGAGCGTGGCGGCGACCCTGCCCTGTACCGCGGCCGTCCTGCCGGTCGCGGACCGCGCGGCCCGGCCGAGCCCGGTGGCCACCGCCAGCAGCAGGACGGTGACCACGGCGAGGGCCGTGATCTTCGTCGGCTGGGTCATCCGCTCCCAGCCCAGCGCGACGAATGCGGCGGCACCGGCCAGGACGAGTCCCCCGCCGACGTAGGCGAGGATCTCGCTCCATCTGACCCGGTCCCCGGCGCCCCGGTCGCGCAGTGCCTCGCCCACGGCGAGGGTGACCGGCTCCACCTGCTCCGCCTGGAGCTCACCGGACTCCACCAGCCTGGCCAGTGCCCGCCGTATGGCGTCAATGTCGCTCATGTCCGAAATCGTGGCACAACCTGCTCGGAGTAGCACCCCCCGGATTCGTGGGACGGATGCGAAAATGGAATACCACTGTTACTGGAGTGCGATCGTTGCTTTGATGGGCCCATGTCAATTCGTGGCACGTTCCTGGGCATCCTGGCCACCGCCCTGACGCTCTCCGCGCTGCCGGCGCAGAGCGCGTCCGCCGAGCGCGGGTGGGGCGCCCCCGTCCTGGTGGAGAACTTCGACGGCACCCGGGTCGACGGCCGCAGGTGGGTCGTCTACCACTCCCCCAACGCCGAGACCAACCCGCGCACCGGGCGGGCCACGAGCGTGGGCGGCGGCGTCCTGCGGCTCAAGGGCGGCATCGTGGCAGGCAGGGACCTGTCCGGTGGCATCGCGACCCGCTCGGCGCAGCGGTACGGGCGCTGGGAGGTGCGGCTGCGGGCCGAGCGCGGCGCCGGCTACACCCCGGTGGCCCTGCTCTGGCCGTCCGACCAGGGCCGTGGGGAGTACGCGGAGATCGACTTCGCCGAGATCATCGACCCGGCCCGCAGATCGGGCGGGATCTTCGTGCACCGCGGCGACGGCCCCCAGGCCCAGCGGCAGATGCGGGCCGACTTCACCCGGTGGCACACGGTCGCGGTCGACTGGCTGCCCGGGCGGCTGACGTTCTGGCTGGACGGTGAGAAGGTGTGGGACTACCGGGGGCCGAACGTGCCGAGGGGCCGCTCCATGCACCTGGCGCTGCAGAACGACGTGACGTGCAACGAGTGGTCGCCGTGCCGCAACCGCTCCACTCCGCCGACGGTCAGCATGTACGTGGACTGGGTAAAGATCTACCGGGCCGCCGTTTAGCGCGGCCGGGGCCTTTTCAGAGCAGGCGGATCGCCTTGAGGGCGAGGTGGACCAGCAGGCGGTTCTCGCCGTCGGCGAGGTCGCGGCCGGTGAGCCGCTCGGCCTTGGCCAGCCGGTAGTAGAGCGTCTGGCGGTGCACGCCGAGCGCGGTGGCGGTCTCCTGGACGTGACCCGCGCGGTCGAGATAGCTCTCCACGGTCCTGACCAGTTCCGGGTCCCGGGCCAGCCCGGCGACCTCCTCCGCCAGTTCCCGCAGCCCGGCCTGGGACATGCGGGCGAGCAGCCGGTAGACCCCCAGCCCCGACCAGGCGGCGACGGGCCCCAGCGCGGGCACCCGGCCGGCGACACCGAGCGCGTGCACGGCCTCCCGCCAGCTCCGCCAGGCCTGGGCGAGATCGTCCCGGGGGGCGCCGACACCCACCGCCGTGCCGTACATGCCCTGGATCCGGCCCGCCAACTCCCCCGCCTGGCCGGCCGGGACCAGCAGCGCGACCAGCGGCTCGTCCCCGGCGGGGAACGCCGGATCGGCGAGCACGCCACGCGGGAGCGTCCAGAGGGCGGCGACCCGGTCCGGCGAGCTGCGGGCGGCGATCGCCGCCACCGGACCGCGCAGGTCCAGCCGCGACAGCGCCCAGGAACGCTCCTCCCCGTCGGAGGAGAACAGCCCTCGCAGGCTCGCCCCCATGTCCTGGCGGCTGCGGGCCTCCTGCGCGAGGACCGCGGCGGCCCGGGAGACCAGATCACCGACCGAGGCCAGGACGTCGTCGCCGAGCGTGCCGTCGTCGAGCAGCCACAGGTAACCGTAGGTCACCTCGCGGTGCCGCAGCGGCACGCACACCCGGGCGAGCACCCCCAGGTCGGCGTCGGCGGGGATGCGCACCGGCCCGTGGGCGCCGGCGATGCCGTATCCCTCGAAGTAGGCCCGCACCTGGTCGGTCGCGCGGCGCCGCAGAATGGATTCCTGGCGCACCAGGTCGATGTCACCGCTCTGCGCGGCATAGGCCAGGAGCTGGAACGAGCGGTCCTCCAGGGTGGCGGAGGCACCGAGCCTGGCGGCGATCTCGTCGACTGTCTCCTGTAACACCTCACCATTGTCGTACATGTGTATGAACACTCTTCCCGCCGGTCGTGGCAGATGCACATGATGGTCGGCCTGAGCAGGGTTTTAGGGTGAAGACATGCTCGGTTCCCTCCTTCTCGGCGCATCCCGGTTGCCGCTGGTACGGCGCGCGGTCTCCGGCGTACCACTGACACGCAAGGTCGTCGACCGCTTCGTCGCGGGTGAGACGCCCCAGGACGCGGTCGAGGTGATCCGTCGCCTCGCCGCCGCGGGCCTGGCCGTCAGCGTCGACCACCTGGGTGAGGAGACGAAGGACGCCGCTGCCGCCGCCCAGACGGCCAGGGCGTACGCCACTCTGCTCAGCCCCCTGGGCGAGCTGGGGCTCGGCGACCGCGCCGAGGTTTCGGTGAAGCTCTCGGCGGTCGGCCAGGCGCTGGGCGCCGACGGTGACAAGATCGCTTTGGAGAACGCGCGGCAGATCTGCGAGGCCGCCCGCGCCTGCGGGGCGAACGTGACCCTCGACATGGAGGACCACACCACCGTCGACTCCACGCTGGAGACGCTGCGGGCCCTGCGCGAGGACTTCCCCTCCGTCGGCGTCGCGGTGCAGTCCTACCTGTTCCGCAGCGAGGCCGACTGCCGCGACCTGGCATACCGGGGCTCCCGGGTCCGCCTGGTCAAGGGCGCCTACGCCGAACCGGCCTCGGTGGCCCACCGGAACAAGAACGAGGTCGACCGGGCCTACGTGCGCTGCCTGCGCATTCTCATGTCGGGTGCCGGCTACCCGATGGTGGCGACGCACGACGACCGGCTGATCTCCATCACCGAGACGCTCGCCGACCGGTTCGGCCGCTCCCCCGGTGACTACGAGTACCAGATGCTCTACGGAATCAGGACGGACCGGCAGCAGGCCCTGGCGGGCGCCGGCCATGTCATGCGCGTCTACGTCCCCTACGGCGACGACTGGTACGGCTACTTCATGCGCCGGCTGGCCGAGCGTCCGGCGAACATCGCCTTCTTTCTTCGTGCCCTTGGAGGCAAGTGATGGATGCCATCTCCACAGTTCCCGCCCCGATCAACGAGCCGGTGCTCGGCTACGCGCCGGGCAGTGCCGAGCGCACCGCGCTGGAGAACCGCGTCAAGGAGCTGGCCGGGGCCCAGCTGGATCTGACGATGACGATCGGCGGCGAGCAGCGGATGGGCGGCGGCGCCCCGATCGACGTGGTCCAGCCGCACAACCACGCCTCCGTGCTCGGCCGTACGGCCGACGCCACCGCCGGCGACGTGCGCGCGGCGATCGACGCCGCGCTGCGGGCGGCGCCCGCGTGGCGCGCCATGCCGTTCGACGAGCGGGCCGCGATCTTCCTGCGGGCCGCCGACCTGCTGGCCGGCCCCTACCGGCAGACGCTGAACGGCGCGACGATCCTGGGCCAGTCCAAGTCCGCGCAGCAGGCGGAGATCGACTCGGCCTGCGAGCTGATCGACTTCCTGCGCTTCAACGTGGACTTCGCCCGCAGGCTCCTCAGTGACCAGCCGATCTCGTCGTCCGGCGTGTGGAACCGGATGGAGTACCGGCCGCTGGAGGGCTTCGTCCTGGCGATCACCCCGTTCAACTTCACGGCCATCGCCGGGAACCTGCCGTCGGCTCCGGCCCTGATGGGCAACGTGGTCGTCTGGAAGCCCTCCCCCACCCAGCAGTTCGCCGCGCACTTCACCATGCGCCTGCTGGAGGAGGCCGGGCTTCCGCCGGGCGTCATCAACATGGTGACCGGCAACGGCGCCGCCGTCTCCGAGGTCGCGACGACCCACCCCGACCTGGCGGGCATCCACTTCACCGGCTCCACGGCGACCTTCCAGCACCTGTGGTCCACGGTCGGCGCCAACATCACCTCCTACCGGTCCTACCCGCGTCTGGTCGGCGAGACCGGCGGCAAGGACTTCGTGCTGGCCCACCCCTCCGCCGATCCCGGTGTGCTCGCCACCGCGCTGCTCCGCGGTGCCTTCGAGTACCAGGGGCAGAAGTGCTCGGCCGCCTCCCGGGCCTACGTGCCGCGCTCGGTCTGGTCGGTGATCCGCGACGAGCTGGTGGGCACCGCCGAGTCGCTGACCGTCGGCGACGTGGCCGCCGACCTGTCGACCTTCATGGGCGCGGTCATCGACGGGCGGGCGTTCGCCAAGCACAGGGCCGCGATCGACCGGGCCCGCTCGCTCGACTCGATCAACGTGCTGACCGGCTCGTACGACGACTCGACCGGCTACTTCGTGAGGCCGACCATCCTGGAGTCGGCCGATCCCACCGACGAGATCTTCGTCAAGGAGTACTTCGGCCCGATCCTCGGCGTGCACGTCTACGACGACGCGGACTTCGACGCGGTGCTCGACCAGATGGAGGGTGTCTCCCCGTACGCGCTGACCGGCTCGATCATCGCCCAGGACCGCTACGCGATCACCTCGGCGTCGGAGCGGCTGCGCTTCGCGGCGGGCAACCTCTACATCAACGACAAGCCGACCGGCGCGGTCGTCGGCCAGCAGCCCTTCGGCGGGGCCCGCGCCTCGGGCACCAACGACAAGGCCGGGTCGATCCTCAACCTCACCCGCTGGGTCAACGCCCGGACGATCAAGGAGACGTTCGTCCCGCCGACCGACCACCGCTACCCGCACATGGGCTGAGACACCCCGTCCCGGCACTACTGCCCCCTAGCCCCGGGGAAGACCTGCGACTCGGAGGCGCCGAGGTCGGCCACCGTGTGGTGTCCGGGCCGACGTCACCGGTGAGCACGACCACCGGGCAGGCCGGCGGAGGTGCGGAAGCGGTGCGACCGGCCGGTC
>NZ_JBEXGU010000300.1:0-5655 GCF_040607515.1 Streptosporangium sp. NPDC005286
CGGCACCGCCGGAGGCGACACCCGCGGAGCCGGGCCCCGTGGTCGTCCCACCGCACCGGGGCGGCCTCGGGGTCCGGTACGAGCCGGGACAAAGGTCACGGGTCCCGGTAACCAGGTGTTTTCTCGCCGTTCCGCATAGTGCTCTCCTATCGCGGATAAAATCACTGCACTTATGCATGGCTATGACGAACACGACCAGGTCAGATGGGTGCCGGAACCTCCCGGCAACCCCGGCAGAAACCCGTTCGGGCGTGATCGGGCACGCGTGCTGCACAGCGCCGGGCTGCGGCGGCTCGCCGCCAAGACCCAGGTCGTCGGCCCGGGAGAGACCTTCGGCAGCGGCCAGCACATCCCCCGAACCCGCCTTACCCACTCCCTGGAGTGCGCGCAGATCGGCCGGGAGATGGGGGAGGCGCTGGGCAGGAACCCCGACCTGGTGGAGACCGCCTGCCTGGCCCATGACCTCGGCCACCCGCCGTTCGGCCACAACGGGGAGACGGCGCTCAACGAACTCGCCGCCGGGTGCGGCGGCTTCGAGGGCAACGCGCAGAGCCTGCGCCTGCTGACCCGGCTGGAGGCCAAGGTGGTCACCGAGGACGGCCGTAGCGCCGGCCTCAACCTCACCCGCGCCGCTCTGGACGCGGCGGTCAAATACCCGTGGACCAGGGAAAGAAGTGCCAAGTACTGCGTCTACGACGATGACCTGCCGGTCTTCGAGTGGATCAGGGAGGGCGCACCCGAGGGGCGGGTCAGCTTCGAAGCCCAGATCATGGACTGGGCCGACGACGTCGCCTACTCCGTGCACGACCTGGAAGACGCCCTCCACTCGGGCAACGTGGTGCTGGAGGCGATGCGCGACCCGGCGGAGCGCCGCGAGGTCTGCGCGACCACCCGCGAGTGGTACGCCCCCGACGCGGAGCCCGGCGAGCTGGAGGATCTCTTCGGCCGCCTGATCACCCAGCCGCTCTGGCCCCGCCACTTCGACCGCTCGCTCGCTGACCTCGCCGCGATCAAGGGGCTCACCAGCTCGCTCATCGGCCACTTCTGCAGGTCCGCCGAGGTGGCCACCCGCGAGGCGTACGGCCCGGCCGCCGGGCGCTACAGCGCCGACCTGATCGTGCCCAGGGCCACCCGGCTGGAGTGCGCGCTGCTGAAGGGGGTCACCGCCCACTACGTGATGGCCAGCGACGCGCACAACGCCAACCAGGCCAGGCAGCGCGAGCTGATCCACGACCTGGCCCACCAGATCATGCTGGGTGCCCCCGGCACCCTGGAACCGGCTTTCAGGCCCGCCTTCACCAGGGCGGCGGGGAACGCCGGTCGGCTCCGCGTGGTCATCGACCAGATCGCCTCGCTCACCGACACCTCCGCGGTCGCCTGGCACCGCCACCTGGCGGGTCACTGACCCGCTGTCGCGCTCAGCCGCCGCCCAGTGTGATCTGCTCCTGCTCCTCGGGCTCTTCCGGCTTCTTGGTGGGCTTCTTCGTCGGCGCCGGCTTCGACGCGCAGAGGGTGACGCACCTGGGAGCCACCCCGGTCCGGTTCATCACGGCCCGCATCTCGTCGGCCGGAGAGAGCGTGGGGTTGCCCTTCAGCCAGGCGTCCAGATAGTCCCACGGCTTGACCATGCCCCGGCGGACCCACCACAGCGAGGGATCGGCCTTCCAGGAGATCGCGAAATAGAGGTTGCTGGCCGTGGAGCGGGCATTGCCCGAGTTGCCGATCTGGCCCAGGACCTGGCCGGCGCTGACGCGCAACCCCGGCCGGACCTCCGCGGCCACCTTGTCCAGGTGGCCGCCCAGGTAGCGCACGCCGTCGTCGCCGATGACCGTGACGAAGCGCCCCTCACGGTCGGCGCCGCGATCGGTGGACGGCTTCCAGCGGTTCTTGACGTTGACCTCGTCGACCACGCCGTTCACCGGCGAGACGAAGGAACAGCCCTTGGCCGCCCAGATCGTGGTCTTGGGCAGTACCAGAAGCCTGCTCTGGTAGTTGACCGAGCAGCCCTTCACCGGGAAGACATAGGTGTGTTCGGAAACCTTCGGCGGCGGAACCCGCACCGGGGGGTCGGCCTTGGGACGGTCGACCGCCGTCTGCGGGGCGGGGGTCGGCGTCGCCTCGGGCATGGTCGCGGTGACCGAGGCCGGTGCCCCGGCGGCGGCCTCGGACTCGAAGCTCGGAGCCGCCGTGCCGATGCCCGCCACCCCACCCGGCGACGCGCAGGCTCCGGTGACGAGCACCGCACCTGTCACAGCGGCCAATCGTGCTATATGCCCCGATCGCATGATCTCCACCCGCGTACATTATCGAGAATCCGCCTTTACCTTTGTAACCGACGTCATGGTTGGTCACGACCGCTTCGGGAAAGTCATCGTTCCTCCTGTCCCTCCCATCCCGGCGGCACCGCTGCCACCCGTCCGGAGGCGGACCGGGCCGACTGCTCCGACCTGTCGGGGGGCCGGACTAGACTCGCGGCGTGGCAGGCCGGATCAGTGACGAGGACATCGCGCTCGTACGGGAGCGCTCACCGATCGCCGACATCGTGGGCGAGCACATCCAGCTCCGCAACGCGGGCGGCGGCAACCTGAAAGGGCTCTGCCCCTTCCACGAGGAGAAGAGCCCGTCGTTCAACGTGACCCCCACCCGGGGGTACTGGTACTGCTTCGGCTGCGCCGAGGGCGGTGACGTCATCACCTTCGTCCGGCGCCTGGAGCACCTGTCGTTCGGCGAGGCGGTCGAGCGGCTGGCCGGCCGGGCGGGCATCCAGCTCCGCTACGAGCAGGGCGGATACGTCCCGGGACGCGAGCAGGGCGAGCGCATCCGCCTGATCGAGGCCCATCGGGCGGCGGCCGAGTTCTACGCCTCGAAGCTGTCCGCGCCCGACGCCGCGATCGGGCGCAGGTTCCTGTCGGAGCGGGGGTTCGAGCGGGTCGACGCCGAGCGTTTCGGCGTCGGGTACGCCCCGGCCGAGTGGGAGGCGCTCTCGCGGCACCTGATGGCCAGAGGGTTCACCAGCGCGGAACTGATCAAGGGGGGGCTGGCCAAGGAGGGGCGGCGCGGCCCGATCGACCGCTTCCGGGGACGGCTGGTCTGGCCTATTCGCGATATAACCGGCGATGTCATTGGTTTCGGCGCGCGGAAGTTGAACGACGCCGAAGATGGGCCGAAGTATTTGAACACCCCGGAAAGCCCGCTCTATAAGAAGAGCGAGGTTCTCTACGGTGTCGACCTGGCCAAACGCGAGATCTCCAAGCGCTCCCAGGCCGTGATCGTCGAGGGCTACACCGATGTGATGGCCTGCCACCTGTCGGGCGTGCCGACGGCGGTGGCCACCTGCGGCACCGCGTTCGGCGAGGAGCACATCAAGGTGCTCCGGCGGCTGCTGCTCGACCACACGGGCTCCCAGGGCGAGGTGGTCTTCACCTTCGACGGTGACTCCGCCGGGCAGAAGGCGGCGCTGCGCGCCTTCGCCGACGAGCAGAAGTTCGCCACCCAGACCTTCGTGGCGGTGCAGGCGGACGGGCTCGACCCGTGCGACCTGCGCATCAGGCACGGCGAGGCGGCCGTGCGCGACCTGATCGCCGGCCGGGAGCCGCTGTTCGCCTTCGCCATTCGCAGCGTGATCTCCCGCTACGACGCGAGCACCAACGAGGGGCGGCTCGCCGGACTCGACGCCGCGGCACCCATCGTGGCCCGGATCAAGGACCAGGGGCTGCGCAAGCTGTACGCGGTGAGCCTGGACCGCTGGCTCGGTTTCAACGACGAGAGCTTCGTGCTGGACCGGATCATGGAGGTGTCCCTGCGGGCACAGCCGGGTCCCCGTCAGAAGGCCAGGCCGAGGAAGGTCGCGGACCTGACCGATCCCACCGTCAGGACCGAGGCCGAGGTTCTCAAACTGGCGGTGCAGCGTCCCGCGCTGCTCGGCCCGGAGTTCGACGTGATGGGCGGGGAGGCGTTCACCCTTCCCGAGCATCTCGCCCTCTACAAGCTCATCGCCGACGCGGGCGGCACGGCGGCGGCCGGAGCCGGTGGGCGAGAGTGGGTGGACCGGTTGCTGAACGGCGTGAGCGACTCCCTGAGAGGGCTCCTGACCCGTTTCGCGGTCGAGGAGATCCGCGCCGACCTGACGAGCGAGGAGCGGTACGCGGCGGGGCTGCTGGTGGCACTCGAACTGATCGCCGTCACCCGCGTGCTCGATCAGCTCAAATCACGCATGGAGCGGACCAATCCCGTCGAGGAGCCGGAGGAGTACAAGCGGCTGTACGCGGAACTGGTCGCGCTTGAGCAGCAGCGGCGCGTGCTGAGGGAACGCGCCGCCGCGAGCTGATCGCGTAATTGGCTTTAATATCCGCGAGGCGATTCCACCAAACCCGAATAAGGTCTCAATTCGATAATGATCGCGGCCTTACCTTCGGTGACAAAAATAGGTCTGCCATTTAGGGGGCCCAATACAGCAGACTGTCTCCCGTGGGTGCATCGGTGCTGCCAAGTGGGCCGCCATCGGTAGACCAGGTGGCCGACCTCGTCACGAAGGGAAGGGAGCGCGGAAGCGTCACGGTCGATGACGTGGCCGCCGCTCTCGACAAGTCCGAGCTGCCGTCCGACGCGCTTGAACGCGTCGTCCGCATGCTCGCCGAGCACGGAGTGGAGGTCCTCGAGCCTCAGAGCGACGAGGAACCCGCCCGGTCCGATGAGGAGGATATCGGGAAAAGGGCTCCTACCAGCGATCTCGTCCGGATCTACCTGCGGGAGATCGGTCGTGTGCCCCTGCTCACGGCCGAGGAGGAGGTGGAGCTCGCCAAGTCCATCGAGGCGGGCCTGTTCGCCGAGGACAAGCTGACCAGCGTCGTCTCACGCCTGGTCTTCCCGGAGTTCAAGGAGCTCGCCTGGCAGGGCACGCGGGCCAAGCAGCGGCTGATCGAGGCCAATCTGCGGCTGGTCGTGTCAATCGCCAAAAGATATGTGGGGCGCGGCATGCTGTTCCTGGATCTCATCCAGGAGGGCAACCTCGGGCTCATCCGGGCGGTCGAGAAATTCGACTACACCAAGGGCTACAAGTTCTCCACATATGCCACCTGGTGGATTCGCCAGGCGATCACCAGGGCCATCGCGGACCAGGCGCGCACCATTCGGATTCCGGTGCACATGGTCGAGACGATCAACAAGCTGGTGCGTGTCCAGCGCCAGCTCCACCAGGACCTCGGCCGCGAGCCCGCGCCCGAGGAGATCGCCCTGGAGATGGACCTGCCGATCGACAGGGTGATCGAGATCCAGCGGATCGCCCAGGAGCCGGTCTCGCTCCAGTCGCCGATCGGTGAGGAGGACTCCGACCTCGGTGACTTCATCGAGGACGCGGACGCGGTGGTCCCGATGGAGGCGGCGGCCTTCATCATGTTGCAGGACCAGCTCGACGACATCCTCGCGACGCTCTCGGATCGGGAACAGCGCATCATCCAGCTGCGCTTCGGGCTCGCGGACGGCCACCCCCGGACGCTGGAGGAGGTCGGCAGGGAGTTCGGCGTGACGCGCGAGCGCATCCGTCAGATCGAGTCGAAGACCCTCGCCAAGCTACGCCACCCGACGAGGGCGCAGATGCTCCGCGACTACCTCGACTGAGGAGCCGTACGGCGCGGGCCCCGGGAACCTCGGTTCCCG
>NZ_JBEXGU010000301.1:0-5642 GCF_040607515.1 Streptosporangium sp. NPDC005286
CCCAGACGACTGCGGAGCGCTATGGCTTCGCATCCTGATCAAGGATGCTTCCGGGAGGCTGTGACCTGGTCTTTCTCGCTACTTTGCGGCTGGTCACACAGACCCGGGTGGAGGGCCGTCTCTGCCGGGTCACGCTCCATCTCAGCTGTCTACGACCGCCATGTGATCGCCTCGTGGCCCCGGAGCGGAGCCTGCGGCCGCTGGAGCTGGGCACCACCACTTGAGACGGTTCCGTCGACGTCGTGGGCGGGGCGGCGACGGAGCGCTGACCGGTGATCATCGCTGGTGTGCCGTGGGCGCGGCCGGTCACGGCATCACGACGAGCCTCCTGCCTTTCAGGTCGGTTCGCCGCCAGGCGGTCTCGATGTCGCTCAGCGGGACCTTCTCCACGTCGAAGGTGAGCTCGCCGGACCGCGTCCACGTCACGATCTGCTGGTACACCTCGTCCATGGCCTGCGGGTCGAGACCCTTGGCCGCGCCGTAGATCTCCACGCCGGACGTGCGCAGGCTCGACGCGGCGAGGGTGAGCTCAGTTCCGGCCGACTCGCCGATCTGGACCACCCGGGTCGGCTTGCCGAACGCGAACGACCGCGGCACCAGCGCGCGCAGCAGGATCTCGCTCGGCCTACCCCACAGGTAGTCCACCACGACGTCGTAGCCGTCCCCCCCTGGCGTCGAGGTACGCCTGCGCCAGCGCCCCGTCGGAGACTGCGGTGTTGATCACCGTGTCGGCCCCAATGGCCTGTACTCCGCGCAACTGGTCGTCGTCGCGGCCGGTGGCGATGATCCGGCCGGCGCCCAGCAACCGGGCCACCTTGACCGCGAGCCGCCCGGCGACCCCGGTGGCGCCCTGCACCAGCACCGTCTCCCCGGGGACGAACCCCGCGGCCGTCTTCATCGACATGGCGGTGATGGCTGAGGCCATCACGGTCGCCACAGCCGGGTCGATGCCGTCGGGGATCGGCATGTAGGAGCCCTGGGGCACCACGGCCTTCTCGGCGAGCGCGCCGTAGGGCAGGCGGATGTTGCCGAACCCGACGAGCGTGCCGTCCGGGAGGGCGCCGATGCCGTCGAAGGCGGGGATCGCCGGAAACTGGCCGATGTACTTCTCGCTGGCGTAGTGCGTGCCGGCCGCGATCGCCTTGTCGACGTTCTCGACGGCGACCGCCTTGGCGTCGATGATCACCTCGCCGTCGCCGGCCACCGGATCGGGGAAGTCCTCATAGCGTGGGATACCGCCGGCCTCGTGGAGCACTGCTGCCTTCATCCCAGGTCCTGACCGAACAAGCGGGCGATCCGCGTCTGCCACGCCACCAGGACGCGAGGCGGACGAGCCGGCGAGTGGTTGAACCCGTGGTGGTGCGAACGGTGGTGCGTGAGCGAGTGCCGCCGCCCGCGGCCGTGGTGGGCCTGGCCCTGGTGGCCGACTGGGCGTTCGGTGTGCGCGGGAATCCCCGGAATGCGATGAGTTGCCCAGTGCAGCAGGTCGCGTAGCGAGGGCTGGTGTCTCATCGTTGCCTCCTCTGGGGCATAAGTCTCTATCACCGATAGAGAACTCTACCACTGATAGAGTCCGGATGGGAGGTGCCGGAATTGGCTCTGGACAAACAGCGGATCGTCACCGAGGCCGTCGCGCTACTGGACGCCGAGGGTCTTGACGGCGTAACCACGCGCAAACTGGCCGCCCGGCTCGGCGTACAGTCGCCGACCCTTTACTGGCACATCCCGAACAAGGCGGCGCTGGTCACCGCTATCGCCGAGGCGATCCTGGAGCAGCAGTTCCCCGAGCTGGAGCCGCCCGCTCCGGAGGAGTACTGGCAGGACTGGCTGATCGGCCTGGCTGGGCGGCTGCGCCGCGCGTTGCTGGCCCACCCGGACGGAGCCCGGATCATCGCGGCCTCCCAACTGTCCCTCAAGATGGCCGCCATCTCCGAACTGGCGATGAGCACGCTGGTCAGGCGGGGCATTCCCTTGCGGCAGGCTCGCCTGATCGTGTTGACGGTGTTGCGCTTCACCGTCGGCTACGTCCTGGAGGAACAGCTCGGCCACCCGGACGCGGACGCCCTGGACGGCTTCGACATGGCCGCGTACGCCTCGGCGTACCCCACCGTGATGGCCGGCGTGGCCGAGTACTTCCAGCCTGGCCGCACCGCCGACGATCTGTTCCGCGACTGCCTGGAACAGATCATCCATGGTCCTGCCGCGCACTCCAACCCCACGTCCTGACCGGTCAGCCGCTCCGCAGGCGAGTGAGCCCTGGCACGAGCATCCCGAGTCGCTCAACACAGCAAGCCGACATCGTCGCTGTTTCATAGGCCTTCACCTATGAAACAGCTCCTCCAGGCCCTCCGCTCCCAAAGATGCCCCCAGCCCCAAAGTAACTAGGTGAGTGATCACGGTTGCGGTTCGTGGTCGTCACGGAGGGGTGAATGCGGCTAGTTGGTCGGGGCTTCTGCCTGATCGTGTTCGTGTTGCAGACGGTCGGGCGGAGGGCGGATACAGGTGCGTCGGGAGTGGGAGCCGGAGGAACTGATCGCGGCGTGGACGCTGCTGGACGGTGACTGGGAGCTGGTGGGGAACAAGACGGGGACAACACGGCTGGGGTTCAGCCTCTTGCTGAAGTTCTTCGAGCAGGAGGGCCGGTTCCCGCGGCATGCGGGTGAGGTCCCGAAGGCTGCTGTCGACTACGTGGCCGGGCAGGTGAAGGTCGATCCGGAGCTGTTCGGGGAGTACCGGTGGTCGGGGTCGACGATCGAGTATCACAGGGCGCAGGTGCGGGAGGCCGGTGAGTCGGCGATGAGCGTGGCCCCGGGGTAGAGATCCTGCCAGTTGACGCCCCAGACGTATCCGTCGAGGTCGACGCCGGTTTCGTAGGTGATGAGCCGGTCATCGAGGGACTTGCGCCAGGTGTCGGCGGGCACGGTTGTGGTGCAGGTGGCCTGCACGCAGTGGCGGAACAGGTAGCGCAGCATCGCCGGCGCGATCCCGCTTCGCGGATCAGTGGCCGCGTGGATCACGAGTTGGTAGTCGCGCATGTAGTTCGTGAAGCCGTGGCGGAGCAGGGCCTGGTCGAAGACGTCGTCCAGAGCCTGCTGCAGTTTCACCGGATCCATGCACGCAGTTCTACCTGCCGCTGTGATCTTTCTGCTAGGCCTCCCACTCGGGTCCGCGCCACCCGGGGCAAAGTAACTCTGGGTGACGACAGAGACGGGGGTGCTCTGCTGACCGTGGCCCCCAGCTCCTAGGTAGATCACCCTGTCAGTGGCTGCTGAGAGGGCGTCAAGGTGGCCGCTTCTGGTCGCGTTATTGGCGGGAGAGTGCGCGAGTGAGGCCTGCCAGGATGGTCGTTGCGAGGATCCACCCTGCAGTGATCATCGCCGCGGCGAGCCACTGTTGTGCGCCGCGCGGGCCGAAGGCGCTCTCCTGTCCGAAGCTGATGATCGGGAGGAGCAGGTCCAGGGTGTAGAGGAAGGCGTTGAAGGGGGGAGCCTCGCCTGGCTTGAAGGCCGGTGGCTGGTGGTCGGTGAAAACGACCGTGCCGATAAGGAGAAGGGCTGCGAGCCAGAGCGCAGCGCGGAAGGGTCGGTAGCCGTACCCGACGGTCCAGTCCTGCATATATCCCCACAGCCGTGCCCCGAGCCGCCGCCCCGAGCGGCGGCGACGCTGTTTGGCCAGCAGCACGTCCCGAGCAGCCTCATCGTGGCCCTGCCGGCGGTAGACGGCGGCCAATTGCTCATAGGGTTGAGGTTGGTAGTCCTCCCTGGCCAGCCAGTCAAGTCGCTCCTGGACAGGCAGGGGAGCCTCCAGGCTGTCATAGGTGAAGCCGTTCATCAGGACGTGAGCAGGCCACCGGCTGGGAGCGTCATCGAGTACGCCGACCCGACTGTGGCGAAGGTCGACGGCCCGCAGCAGTTCCGTCTGGGGCCCGATCTTCAGCGAAGCCGCTTCCACACCACGGAGGTGAAGGTCACCGTCGATGGTGGTCTCCGCAAGGCACAGTGTGGCGGCGATCCGGGAGTTCCTGATCGAGACGTCTCCCGTGGCCGCGAAGCCTTCGCAGCAGTCGATGCCCCCGCCCGCGATCACCTCCCACAGGGACAGAGCCCGCCCGCCGGGATTACTGAGGGCGGCACCGTGAAACTCCAAGCTGCCCTCGATTCGGGCGTTGATGAGCACGATCTCCCCGTCGGCACGGAAGCCTTCGCTGCAGCTGAGCCTGCCGGTGACCCCCAGCCGACGCAGGGAAAGCGCCGTCGCACCCGGGTTGGACAACGTCCCGCCGTCGAGGTTGACCGATCCGCGGACCTGGGTGGAGTCCAGAAAGACCTCTCCGTTCGCCACAAAACCTGGTGTGAGCCGCAGTCCGCTGCCGATCTCCATCAGCGGCGCGTTCAGCGCGCGTCTTCCCGGATTGGCGAGGCTCGCCTGCGCGAAGCGGAGCGAACCAGCCACGCGGGCTCCGCGCAGGAGGACTTCACCTTCGGTCGAGAAGCCGTCATCGATGCGCAGCCCGCCCTCGACACTGAGTCTCTCCGCGTTCAGGGCGATGCCGTCCGGGTTGGACAGCTGGGCTCCGCTAAAGACGCACCGGCGCCCTATCCGGGCGTCCTGCACGCTCAGCTCCCCCCAGGAGCGGAAACCGCGGGCACACGACAACCCGCCGTCGATGACCACCCCCTCGGCGGTGAGGCTGAAGCCGCCTGACCGCCCGACCCGTGCGCCATCGAGGGTCATCGTCCCGCCGATCCTGGCGCCAACAACGCGTAACTCACCGTCGATGACGGCGTTCGCGCACAGAAGATCACGGTCGACGATCAGGCCGTCGGCATGGACGGCCTGAAGTGCGTGGATCGCTGCGCCGCTGAGATTCAGTGTCCCGGACACGTGGGCCCCGGCGAGCTGGATCGGGCCGGCCATCTCGCAGCCTTCCAGGCGCAGTGCCCCGCCGATCACAGCGTTTACGGCCTGCAGTCCGGGTGCCCGGGAGGCCGCGAGGTCCACCAGGCCGGTGCGGGCTCCGGTGAAGACCGGCGTTTCCTCGAACTCGCACTTGGTCAAGATCAGAGGGTGTTGTACCTCGGCGTACGACAGGTCCAATCGGCCCGCGATCCGGGCGCCGGACAGGTGTATGCCGGGCGTCTGCCCTTCAAGGCGTTCCCGGGCGCCGAGCAACATCCTTGCGATGATCGCAGCCCGAACGGGGGTGCCGGGAAGATCCACAGGACGCGCTGTGGGAAACGCCTCCCAGAGGGCGAGTTCCGGCTCGGACAGATCCTCGATGATCACAGGGCACTCCTGGAAGGTCGTACGCGTCGTTAAGGAGAGCCTCCAAGGTCACCACCTGTCTTAGCAACCTTCATGTTTCATGCCCGGCCCATCCCTTGGATCGCAAAGTGCGCGATTCGCAGAAATGACCGATTGTGCGAGGTCGGGGTTTCCCTTGTTCGACGAGGCGTTCGCCCAGGTCACCGCTCGCAGAACTCCTCTCACAACCGGAACGTTCTGAGAGACGGTTCTGAGACATCCACGACCTGCGCGAACGCTCTACTTGTTGGGTCGGACCGGGGCGCAGTGCTGGCCTTGCGGCCAGTCCGTTTCCCCGGCCCGCCCGCCGAACCCGGCGTGCCTCTCTCAAGGCACCG
>NZ_JBEXGU010000302.1:0-5505 GCF_040607515.1 Streptosporangium sp. NPDC005286
CTCCTGCGATCGTCAAGGATCGAGGTAACGGTCATGTGTCAGCACAAGCCTCCGTGCCCGCCCGCGAACGCCCCTGATCACGACGCGGCCCGCCTCGTGTCGTTCCATCCCGAACAGGGATGGGGGCTGCTCTGCAACGGTGTGGTGCTGTTCGACGACAGCGGCGAGCTTCTCCCCGACGGGCGCAGCATCCCCGCTCACCGGGATTCCTATGCGCAGGCGGCCTGAACTCGCGTGCCGCCGGTGTCCCGCGGCGCCCGGCCGGTCGGCCTCCCCGGCCCTGCCGGGGAACGGCCGTCCGGGGGGATGGCACCGGCTACGGCGACTCCTTCGTGGACTCGGCGAGCCCGTGGCCCGAGCCGTCCGCACGGCGCGCATCCGGCAGGCCTCATGGACCCTGTCGCCCGACGTCTCGTCAACGCCCATGGCGCGGCATCTCGTCCGCGCCCAGCTCAACGACTGGGGATACGACGGGGAGAGCGACATCGCCGAACTGCTCGTCAGCGAGCTGGTCACCAATGCCCTGCTCCACGGACGGGGGGTACCGGTCATCACCCTTTCCTTCCGGGAGGGCACGCTACGCTGCGAGGTCGAGGACGAGAATCCGGCCCTGCTCCAGGTGCGCGAGGAACCCGACAACGACGAGGACGGCCGCGGGCTGCTCCTCGTCGACATGCTGTCCCGTTCCTGGGGCACCGACCGCACGCGCACGGGAAGGCCCGGAAAGGCCGTCTGGTTCGAGTTGCCCGCCCACCCGGCGTGTCAGGCTTCTTGACCGGCCATCCGCGATGATGATCGACGGCTCGGGGACCACGGTGAGGGTCCCCTGGCTACCCGCCCTACGCCGGACGGCGCTGTATCCGAGGATACGATTCGCTGAGGCCAGGAGCGAAGCTCCCGCCGGGCGGTACAAGCTGGACGACAGTGATGCGGGCTGGGGTGTCGTCGGCGGCGCTCGTCCTGTCGTTGAGTGACGGCCGACGGTTCGTCTACTCCACGCGCGAAGCGGAGACGGCGGCCGCGCTGGTCAACGGATGGCTGAGCAGGCAGCGACATTCGCCAGGGTCGCTCTGCACACCGGAGCCTCCGAAGAGGAAGCACTCGTCGCAGCCCGGAAGGCGTTGCTCGCCATGCGAGCCTGAGTGGCAGCCTCCCACCCCGATACCTCGCACTGCGGCATGGCCGCAGCCGACGACGTCCTCCCCACATGACGAGTTCCAGAGTTCAACTGGCAGCTATCCACCGGTCAGATCCGCGGCAATCTTCGTCGGGCACGCTCGAACACGTGACTCACATCCTGAAAGCCGCACTGTCGGTTGGCACAGTTGCCGCCGCCCTGCTCGCCGCCTCCCCCGCGGCGGCCTTTCCCGCCGTTGAGCATCGGGGCGACCCCGCAGTCGTGACGACGGACAACGAGACGCCTGCCCTTTATGACGACGAAGAGGGGGGCAACGCCTCCGGTGACGACCCCGCGATCTGGGTCCACCCGAAGGACTCCCACAAGTCGATCGTGATCGTGACCGCCAAGGAGGGGGGCCTGCGCGTCTACGACATGAAATCCCGGGAGCTCCAGTCACTGGCCGCGACCGAGGCCCCGCGGACCGACACTGCCAAAGGCCGGTACAACAACGTCGACATCGCCTACGACATCACGCTCGCCGGCCGCGTGGTCGATGTCGCGGTCGTCTCGGACCGCTACAACGACCAGCTCCGGTTCTTCGTCATCGACCCGGCCGGCGCCGCGGCGCGTACGCCGCTGACCGAGGTCACCGCGGCTGATCAGCGCTTCCTGTTCAACCCTGACCGTGAAGCCGTCGACGAGGAGCACACGGCGTACGGACTCGCCGTCTGGCAGCCGAAGCGCGGTGAGACGTATGCCGTCGTCACCCAGGAAGGTGCCACGACCCTCGCGACCGCGCGCATCGTCGAGATCGACGGCAAGCTCGGCTACACGAACGTCAAGAAACTGACGATGCCGAGCACCTTCAAGCTGCCGGACGGTTCGACCTGGTCCCCGTGTGAGGAGCCGGGCGTACTGCCGCAGTTCGAGGGTGTCGCGGTGGACCAGAAGTCGGGCGTTCTCTATGCCGCGCAGGAGGATGTCGGCCTGTGGCGGCTGCGGCTGCCGCTCGGCTCGGGCGGGCAGCCGACGCTCATCGACAAGGTCACCGACTTCGGCATCCACGACGCCTACGACAAGGAGTCCGAAGAGTGCCGGCCGATCGACCCGAAGGCCAAGGGGTTCGGCGGCAACCGGCTCACGGCTGACGCCGAGGGCGTCGACATCTACTACGGCCCGGGCTCGACCGGATACGTCATCGTGTCGAGCCAGGGAGACGACACGTTCGCGGTCTACGACCGGCAGGGCAAGAACGCTCCGCTGGGCAGCTTCCGGGTCAAGGGCGTCAAGGGAGCCGACGACGTCAACGGCTCCGACGGGCTTGCCGTGACGAACCGTCCCGTCGGTGACTACCGCCAGGGCCTGCTGGTCACGCACGACGAGCCCGAGACCGGGCCCGACGTCGACGACGAACGCGACGCCACGAACTTCTCCTATGTCTCGTGGGGTGAGATCGCCAACGCTCTGTCGCTCAAGGTGACCACGAAGGCCGGAAACGACCCGCGGTTCCGCTGAGGCGGACTGCCGCAGACCGATCGCGCGAATCAGGGACGCTCTCAGCTGACAAAGATCTCAATCGGAACGCCTCGGGGCATGGTCCCCGAGGCGTTTCCGTTTTCCGCTCGGTCGATCCCCGGTAGCCCCCGGAATCTCTGCAGCACCTCAACGCAACCGTTCGGCCCGCGCACTCGAAGACAAGGTCAGGAAGAACCCGACTCGGCTCGCAACACGCCAAGTTCCCCGTTCATAGCGTCGAGAAAGGCTGCCACGGTGCGCAACTCCTCCGGGCTGAAACGCCGCAGGGCGTTGTCCGTGCCACGGCCGAGCGGACCGAAGAAGGCCGCGGCGAATTCCTTCGCCGCGTCGAGGTAGTGCAGGTGGACCACGCGCCGGTCGTGCACGTCGCGAACCCGGCGGATGTGCCCGGCCCGCTCCAGCCGGTCGAGGCACGCGGTGACGGCACCCGACGTGAGGTTCAACTCCTCCCGCAGCCGACCTGGAGTGATCGGCGACGGAGCGTCAAAGATCTTCATGAGGGCCTGGACATCCGTGGTGTGCAGTCCCTGCTCGTGGGCGAACTCATGGGCGATGCGGTTGAACTCGGCGGTCATCCGGCGCAGTCGTACCGCGAAGGACTGCAGGTCGATGCCTACCTCGCTATCGCCGTTCATGCCGTCATGCTACATTAACTCAACAATTAAGTATCTCAATAATAGAGTTATATGACATCGCGGAAAGGTGATCTCATGGCGCGGCAACCGATCCGCTGGCTTGTTCCGGCACTGCTGGTGCTGGTCTGGCTGGCCGTCGGCGGAGGGCTGGGGCCGTTCGCCGGCAAGCTCACCGAGGTGTCCACCAACGACCAGGCCGCGTTCCTGCCACAGAGTGCGGAGTCGACGCGCGTACTGGAAGTGCAGGAGAGGTTCCGCCAGGGTGAGACGCAGCCACTCATCGTGGTGTGGACCGCGGACGGGAAGGACATCGCTCCCGAGCAGAGCGCCGCGGCGACCCGGACGCTCGCCTCGCTGCGCGGCACGGCGGGCGTCGTCGGGACGCCCACGCCCGCCATCGGATCGGACGACGGCCAGGCGCTGCGGGGCGTGGTCCAGCTCAGCCCCGACCTCGAGGGCTCGCTCGGGGAGACCCTGGACCGGATCGGCTCGGCGGTGGCGGTCGACGGCCTTCGGGCTCAGCTCGCGGGACCGGCGGCCACCCGGGCCGACCTGTCCGGCGCTTTCGCCGGGATCGACGGCCTGCTTCTCGGGGTAGCGCTGATCACCGTGTTGATCATTCTGCTGGCGGTGTACCGAAGCCTGCTGTTGCCGCTCGTCATCATCACCGGCGCGGTCTTCGCACTGGGCCTGGCATGCGCCGTGGTGTACCTCCTGGCCGACCGCGGCATCGTCCGGGTCGACGGCCAGGTGCAGGGCATCCTGTTCATCCTGGTCATCGGCGCGGCCACCGACTACGCGTTGCTGCTGACCGCACGCTTCCAGGAGGAGCTGGCCACGACCGGCGACCGCTTCGCCGCAGGCCGCGTCGCGCTCCGGCGCTCGTTCGAGCCGATCGTCGCCAGTGCCGCCACGGTGGCCCTGGCTCTGCTCGCGCTGCTGCTCAGCAACCTGACCAACAACCGCGCACTCGGCCCGGTGGGCGCCATCGGCATCGTGTGCGCCGCCCTCAGCGCGCTCACCTTCCTGCCCGCGGCTCTCGTCCTGCTGGGTCGCGCCGCCCTGTGGCCGGCGAAGCCGCGTCCGGCAGGCGCCGAGGCCCGCGGGATCTGGGGCCGGGTGGCCACCCTGGTCGACCGCCATCCGCGCCGCCTCTGGATCGCCACCATCCTGCCTCTCATCGGCCTCGCCCTCTTCGCGCCGCAACTGAACGCCAGAGGTGTGCCGCTGGACGAGACCTTCGTGAACGACGCGCCGTCGGTGGCGGCACAGGCGACGCTGAGCGAGCACTTCCCCGGAGGCTCGGGGCAGCCCGCGGTCGTCGTCGTCCCCGCCGGGCGTGCCGCGGCCGTGGAGGAGACGGCCCGCGGCGTCGAGGGCGTGTCCGACACCGCGGCGGTGACCCGGAGCGGACGACCGGGCGACACCCCCAAGATCGTCGATGGACTCGTGCTGGTGGAGGCGACGTTGAACGACGCGCCGGACGGCGACGCCGCCCAGGACACGGTCAAGCGCCTGCGTGCCGCGCTCGCCGCCGAGAACGGTGTCATGATCGGCGGGTACAGCGCCCAGCGATACGACACGACGGAGACCGCGAAGAACGACACGCTGCTCATCGTCCCGGTCGTCCTGGCGATCATCCTGCTCATCCTGATCGTCCTGCTGCGCTCGCTGGTGACGCCCGTACTCCTGGTGGTCACCGTGGCGCTGAACTTCCTGGCCACCCTCGGCGTCTCCGCGCTGGTCTTCACGCATGTGTTCGGATTCACCGGCAGTGACGCGTCCGTACCGCTGTACGGCTTCGTCTTCCTGGTCGCGCTGGGGGTGGACTACAACATCTTCCTCATGTCCAGGGTGCGCGAGGAAACCGCGCACCGCGGGGCGCGAGAGGGTGTGCTGCGCGGGCTGGTCACCACCGGCGGGGTGATCACCTCGGCGGGCGTCGTGCTCGCCGCCACCTTCGCCGCACTGGTGGTGATCCCCCTGGCCTTCCTCGTCCAGACAGCCTTCATCGTCGCCTTCGGCGTCCTGCTCGACACCCTGGTGGTGCGGTCCCTGCTGGTCCCGGCGCTGGTACGGGATCTGGACACGCGGGCTTGGTGGCCCAGCCGCCTGGGCCGTGCCGGGGTAGGGCAGACCTCCAGGGAACTGACCGGGGCGTCAAGGTGATACCCGGCGGGCGCCCGCCCCCGGCACAGCCCTCAGAAGGGCTGT
>NZ_JBEXGU010000303.1:0-5481 GCF_040607515.1 Streptosporangium sp. NPDC005286
TTGGTCTGATGTGGAACGCTTCTTGCGTCCCATGCGTCAGTAAAGGGAATGCCAGAAACATACAGCGCCGATCTTGAACACCGGAAGCCGCTTTGCGAGGGAAGAAGCGGGTCTGGAGTGTCGAGACCGTTTCGTGATGTTTAAGTGGCTCTGATGTCGACGCTGTAACCAAAACTTGCTCAAGGTGTTTGCGCAGCTAGACATGATGTTGGGATGAAAGTGGCAGATGTGGCGTGAGTGCCCCCTTACCGTGAGCCACCATGTCTATGTGATGCAGATCACATCAAGTTGATGGCACCGATTCCGGCGCGGGCACGTCTAACGGCCCCCTCAAGGTCCGATCCGGCTTTCGCGTCATCGCGCGGCCCGGCTTCCGGCCCCCTGGACCGGGCCCCTCCCGCCCCGGAAACGGGTGCGGGACCCGGCGCGTGGCGCCGGGTCCCGCTGCTGGCTCAGGAACTTCGAAGGTGCGCGGGCTACTTGTAGAGCTCGCCGTTCGGACCGACGATCCTGCCGGACCACACGTTGGCGGCCTTGCGGTAGATCTCGGCGGTCTCACCGTCGAAGTACGGCGAGGTGATCAGGTCGTAGCGGTCGTTCTGGTCCTGGTCGCCGAAGAGGCTGGTGACACCGTTGACGTAGCCGAGACGCCTGGCGCTGCTGTACTGCGTCAACCACGGGCCGCCGTCGGCGCCGGGGGTGAAGGCGCCCTTGAGACCGACGTGCTCCTCGACCTTCTCCGCCGCGGAGACGTACTCCTTGCCCGACGTCTTGCCGTACAGGTACTTGGGGGTCACGCCGCTGTAGGGCCTGTCGCCGTCGCGGTGCGGGGCGGCGGGGTAGCCGAAGACGTAGACGGGCTTTCCGGTCTTCTGGTTCCAGGTGAAGCCCTGGCCGCCGACGTTGTCACCCAGGCGGCCGACATCCTTGGAGAGCAGGATGTAGTAGTGCGAGCCGCGCGACCACTTGGGACCGCTGAACCCCGCGTACTCGGCCTTGGTGACCTGCTTGACGCCGTTGAAGGCGACTCCGTTGTAGACGGTGACGAAGGCGTAGTCCTTGTCGTAGTCCTCGTAGTTGGCGAAGTCGTAGTGCGTCCACGCCGACTTGCCGACGTAGATGCCCCACGGGGTCTTGCCCTGGTAGTAGCCGGGGACGAAGACCCACTTGTCGAGGGTGTCGCTGTTGCTGCCCGGGTCGTAGACGCAGTGGCCGGCCGTGGCGACCAGGTTGCGGTACTTGCCCTGGATCGAGGTGGCCGAGCACCACCGGTACTGCCCGTTGACGACGAAGAACACCTTGCCGATGGTCTTGGGCAGGTTGACGTTCTTGGCGAGCGACGGGGTGGGCTTCTGGGAACCGGTCGGGCCGACGCTGCCGGGCCTGCCGTCGGGGGAGAAACCGCCGCCGACCTTCATCTTCGGGGCACCGGGGTCCGCGTTGTAGACGGTCGCCCTCTTGAGGGCGGCGAAGTTCGAGGCTGCCCAGAAGTTGATGACCGAGACCGCCGAGGAGTTGTTCCTGGCCATCGGGTCGGTCGCCCAGTCGGGGGCGGCCTGGGCGGTGCCCGCCAGGGGGCCGACCAGGGTGGTGGCCAGCAGGGCGGTGGCGGCTGCGGCGCCACCGAGGGGAAGAAGAGAGTGTTTCAAAAGACGAGCTCCTTGCGCTGCAACGTTCCCGGGGATCCGGGAACTGCGGGACGACAAGCTACGAACCTATGCAGCGACCGCCGGGCCAAACGTCGTCTAAGCCCCTCTTAAGGCCCTCTTAAGGCGGCGTTATGTTCGGGGCGCCTGCTGGGTGGCCGCCCAGTGGTAGGCGACGTAGGTCGACGCGATGAAGTACGGGGAGGAGATCCGGTCGTACCTGCGGTCGGTGTCGGTGTCCCAGGCGAAGCTGTTGACGCCGTTGAGGTAACCGAGCGCGGTCCTGTTGTCGTAGGAGATCAGCCAGGGGCCACCGCTCGCGCCGTTGGTGAATCCACAGGTCAGAGCAATACCCTGCTCGACCAGGCGAGCGGGGGCCCGCACCTTTTCGGTGCGCCCGTCGCACGACTTGAGCCGCTGGCCGTCGTAGGGCCTGCTGCCGTCGGGGTGTGGGGCGGCCGGGTAGCCGAAGGCGAGGGTGAACAGGCCGGTGCCCCGGTTGGTCGCCAGGCCCTGCCCGCCGACGTTGTCCTCCAGGCTTCCGACACCCTCCATCTCGTAGGTGCCGGCGGTCTTATTCGCCTTCCACCTGAAGCCGTCGTGCACGGTGACGAACGCGTAGTCGTAGTCGTAGTCACCCCTGCCGACGAAGTCCTCGTGCAGGTTGAGCGAGTGGCCGACATAGATCCCGTACGGGGTGTTGCCCTTGTCGTAGCCGGGGATGAAGATCCAGTACTCGGCCTGACTGCCCGTCTTGGCGTCGTAGGCGCAGTGTCCGGCCGTCGCGACCAGGTTGTGGTTGGCCGCCGCCACCGAGGAGGCGGAACACCAGTAGTCCTTGTTGCCGATCCGGAAGAACACCTTGCCGACGGTCAGTGGGGAGCCGCCGGAACCCGGAGCCCGCTTCTTCGGAAGGGTGGGCCTGACCAGCGGCGCGGCCCCCCCGGGCTTGGCGGCGCTCTTCCCGCCGCCGGCCGCGGTGGTGGCCGCCTCGGTCATGGCCGTCGCGCCGCCCGCCTCCCCGGCGGCGGTGGCCGTGGCGCTTCCGGCCGTGGCGCTTCCGGCCGTGGCGCTTCCGGTGGTGGTGTTTCCGGTGGTGGTGTTTCCGGCGGTGGGGGACGGCGAGGTGGTGGTGCCGGATTTCCCCCCGGGTGTCGCGGGCACCCCGGGTGTCGCGGGCCCGTTGTCCATGGCCTGCTTGAGCCTGGCCGGGCTCCAGTACTCCGCGATCCGCCGCATGTCGGCGACGCTCTTGGTCAGCGGGATCGAGGTGATGCCGCTGGGCACCGTGTTCAGCGGACCCGCCGCGGCGCTCCCGGCGAACGCCGACGTCATGGTCACACAGGCGGCGATCAGCGCCCCGAGTGTGGCCGTGAGCCGCCGTACGCGGGAGGACATGAGGGGGATTCCTTTCGGAGGGCCGGAGTTTCGGAGGGCTACCAGGGATGCAAGGGGTGATTTTTCCAGATCAACTTGGTTTTGGGCAGTTCGCTGGACCGATCCGCTCATGCTCCGTTATCTGGTCAGTGTGCCCGAGGGTGTATAAGCACTCCGTGAAGCTGCGGAAAGGGCCCGGTGCGTACCGGGCCCCTCCTGGTTCACACAGCCTGCGTCCTAGGCCGGGAGCTTCCCGGTCCAGAGGTTGGCCGCGTGCTTGTAGATGCCGTACGTCTCACCGTTGAAGTACGGGGTGGTGACGCGGTCGTAGCGGTTGTTCTTGTCGCTGTCGATGGTCAGGCTCACCACACCGTTGAGGTAGCCGGTCCGCTTGCTGTTCTTGTACTGCAGCAGGAAGGGGCCGCCGCTGGCGCCGGGAGTGAAGGCGCACTTGATCGCCTGGTGCTCCTCGGCCTTGTAGGCCGCGACGACGGGAGCGGCGACGGTCGTGCCGTAGCACCACTTCTGGGTGTGACCGGAGTACGGCTTGTCGCCGTCCAGGTGGGCCGAGGTCGGGTAGCCGAACGTGAAGACCTTCTTGCCCAGCTTCTGGTTCCAGGCGAAGCCCTGGCCGCCGACGTTGTCGCCGAGGCGACCGGCGTCGGCCACCGTCGAGATGTAGTGGCGGAAGATCACATACTTCACCGACGCGGTCTTCTTAATGTACTTCACCACGTAGTAGTGGGTAATGGTGTAGTTACCCTTTTCGTCGATCTTCCGGTAGCCGGGACCCTTGTAGGCGTCGTACTCGCTCTTGGTGACGTTCTCGACACGGCTTTCGAGCTTGGAGCCGGCCTTGGGCCAGTCGCCCTGCGGCAGTTCCTTGTCCTTGAGGGTGACCTTGTCGTTCTTCAGGCCGTAGGTCTCGCCGGTGACCTTCTCCCAGGCCCACTTGTCCGTCTCCGACGCGACGGCGAGGGCGCCCTTGTACTGGGGGCCCACCTCGTCCTCGGAGGAGATGTTCTCGACCTTGCCGATGCCACCCTTCTGGGTCCACTTGTCGTAGGTCTCGAAGTCGACGGTGCTGGCGGCCTCGCGGCCCACACCGCCCTTGTCGACGTGCGCCTTGAAGGTCTTGTAGTCGACTTCCTTCTCCGGCTGCTGCTTGATGCCGTTGTAGACGTTGACGAAGGCGTAGTCGTAGTCGTAGTCCTCGTAGACCGTGAAGTCATCGTGGGTGTTGACCTTGGCGCCGACGTAGATGCCCCAGGGAGCCTTGCCCTGGTAGTAGCCGGGGATGAACACGAAGTTGTTGAACGGCTTGTTCGTGTCGGTGTCGTAGACGCAGTGGCCGGCGGTGGCGACCAGGTTGCGGTACTTCGACTGCACGGAGCTGCCGGAGCACCAGCGCTCCTGTCCCTTGCTGTCGACGAAGAAGACCTTGCCGACGGTGATCGGGAGGTTCACGTTCCGCGACTTGCCGGCGGACTTGCCGCCCTCGCCGGTGGGGGCGACGACGCCGGGCTTGCCGTCGGCGGCCGCCCTGGCGGCGCCGGTCTTGTTCAGCTTCGCCGAGACGGTGGAGTCGGAGAGGTAGGTCTTCGCCGACTTCAGCTTCGAGGCGGTCCAGTAGCCCGCGATGGCCTTCGCGTTACCGGAGGGGGTGAGCGCCGCCGACTTGATGTCGGGGTCGGCGGTGCTCGCCTGGGCGGTGGCGGGGAGGGAGGCGCCGATCATCGCGGCTGCCGCGAGGGCACCGCCGAGGGGAAGGATCAGACGCTTGGCTCGGGGGTTCAATGAAGCTCCTTCTTTGTCATGGATCACTCGGGACGCGATCCACGCATGCGTAAAGAGACAAGAGGTGACCGTACTCGGCAAAGATGGGGTAAAGGGCTACAAAACGGGCAAGAGCCTGGACCGATATGATTTCGTTACCAAATTCATGGAACCGGAAATCCATTCCGCCCGTCTGATCCTTCCTTGCTTGATCGAGAGATCTCGTGCGGCTCATTTGAGCGTGTGAACTGCGAAAACGCCGAGACTGGTCGTTGTCCTGACGGTGGGTGTCCCTCCTCCCCCGGAACGTTCCGGGGGAGGAGGGGCTGTGGCCGCCGACGCGAGCAGGGGCCCGATCTTGAGACCGGGCCCCTCTCGTTCCTCCGGCCGGCCGCGGGTATACGGCGACGCTGCGCGTCGCGGTGAGGCCGCTGGGATCCGGCTCCTTTCCTCGTCGGGCGGAGTCGTTCGTTCCTCGCGAGTTGCCGGCGACGCCGGCGCGTCGCGGTTCGGCCGTTGGGATCCGGCTCCTTTCCTCGTCGGGCGGAGTCGTTCGTTCCTCGCGAGTTGCCGGCGACGCTGGCGCGTCGCGGTTCGGCCGCTCTTGTCCGGCTCCTTCCCTCGTCGACCGGGGCCGCTCGTTCCTCGCGACCCCGCTCTCCTCGGTCCAGTCGCCGGCGCG
>NZ_JBEXGU010000304.1:0-5475 GCF_040607515.1 Streptosporangium sp. NPDC005286
CCGCGTTGTCGTCGGTCACCGCAGCACGCTGCGGCTCCCTCCTCCGCCTTGCGAGGCACCACCTGGCCGATCCTCGCCACGGCAAGATCCGCGGGACAGGCCCTAGGGGCGCTCGCCCGGCGCCGCGCCCGTTTTCGTGCCGGCTAGTCCTGGCGGGGCACCACTCCGGTGACCGTGGTTCCCGCGCCGGGAACACCGTTGACGCTGAGCGTGCCGCCGACCTGGTCGAAGTGGGCGTGCATTGCGGTGATGCCCCGGCCCTCGGCCGGGCCGAAGAAGCCGACGCCGTCGTCACTGACCGTCATGCGCAGGCCACTGGGGCCGAGGGTGACGGCGACGGCCACGACCCGCGCGCCGCTGTGCCGCTCGACGTTGGCGAGCGCCTCCTCGAGCGTGGCCATCACGGCCCTGGTGATCCCGGCCGGAACGTCGCCGGCGGGCAGCGCCCAGATCTCGACGGTGGTCCCGGTGCGCTCGGACCATTCGGTGAGATGCCCCTCAAGGGCCTGGGCCAGGCTACGACTCCGGCCCTCACGTACGCGCAGTTCCTCGGACACTGCTCAACCTTCCTGATGCACGTTGCAGCCACCGGCCCCCCGACCGAATATGTGACTGGGCGTGGCGCGCGATGACGAAGCGCTGCGCCCGCTGCGGTGAGCACGAGCCCCCTGAAACACCAGGCTACCGGGAGGCGTCCGGGAGAGGGCTGGAAGATAGCAGGCCGTGGCCGTCCGGCTATTTCACGCCGTCGCGCTTATTGAGTTTGGCCAGGTATTCATTGTAGGCATCGAGCTGGGCGTCGCCGCTACCGCCGGTCCGGGCCGCGGCGGCGTCGGCTCGGCGGTCGGCCCGGCGGGCTTTGCGGTCGTCGGCGCGCCACCACTGGAAGGCCAGCGCGAGGAGCACGACGAGCGTCGGGATCTCGCCGAACCCCCAGGCGATGGCCCCGCCGGTCTGCTGGTCCTCGACCGCGGAGGCGCCCCACGTCCTGCCCAGCTGGTCGTACCAGTCGGAGGCCAGCACGGTGGTCATGCTCATCAGCGCGATGCCGAAGAAGGCGTGGAACGGCATGGTCACGAACAGCAGGAGGAGCCGGGCCACGTGCGGCAGCTGGTAGGGAGCCGGGTCGATACCGATGATCACCCAGAAGAACAGGGAGCCGCTGATCAGGAAGTGCACGGTCATCACGATGTGGCCGAGGTGCTCCTCCATCGCGGCGGCGAACAGCGGCGTGAAGTACAGCGCGTAGGTGGAGACGATGAAGATCGCGGTAGCGATCGCCGGGTGGGTGACGAAGCGGACGAACCTACTGTGCAGGATCGTGGTCAGCCACTCGCGGGGCCCTCGGTCGCCCCTGCGGGCGGCGGGCTTGAGAGCACGCAGGGCCAGGGTGACGGGCGCGCCGAGCACCAGGAAGATCGGCACCATCATCGACAGCGTCATGTGCTCGGCCATGTGCACGCTGAACAGCACCTTGGCGTAGCGGGCGACGCCACTCTGGGTGGCGATCAGCAGGATCAGCACACCGGTGAACCAGGCGGCCGTACGCCCCTTGGACCAGGAGTCGCCACGCCGGGTGAGCCGTACGACACCGGCGAGGTAGAGGCCGGCCAGCAGCGCGATGACCGTGCCGGAGAACAGGTCGAACCACCACAGCGAGGCCAGGTTGGCCAGCGAGATCTCCGGCGGCATCGTGTAGCCGAGCACCTCGAAGGCCCTGTCGACGGGCAGCACCGCCGGGGGCGGCGCGGTGCGGGAGAGCGCGACGGCCAGCCCGATGGCCGCGAACATGACGACGATCTCACCGGTGGCGAAGCGGACGAAGGTGCCGGGGCCGCCCGCGGCGAGCGACGGCAGGGTCCGCTTGCGGTGCCACCAGCCGACGGCGCCGAGCAGCGCGAACGCGACGGTCTTGGCCAGCAGCAGCAGGCCGTAGGCGGAGGTGAAGAGCTCGGAGACCGAGGTGAGCCTGGCCAGGACGCTGAACAGGCCGGACAGCCCCACTCCGACGAAGCACCACAGCGCCAGGGTCGAGAAGCGGGCGGCGGCGATCTCCAGGTACGGCTGCCGGCGCAGCGCGTGCGCGCAGAGCACCCCGAGGCCGCCCACCCAGAGCGCGAGGACGACGAGGTGGAGCGCGACACCGGTGGTGGCCAGGTCATGGTTGGGCGAGGAGGCGGAGTGGCCGGTCAGCGCGGGCGGGAGCAGGGTGACCAGCGCGAGGATGAGCAGGCCGCCGGCCGCGCCTGCGGTGATCGCCCCTCGGGCGAAGAGCGCGATCGCGACCGAGAAGAGCACGACCAGGGTCAGCGCGATGCCCTGGGAGACCTGGCTGGCGAAGCTGGTGAGCTCGTTGCCGCCGAGCACGTCGGCCACCGGCAGCCCGAGCGCCTCGGAGAGGCTGAACACCATCGTGGCGGCGGCGGCCCCGGCCCAGACGAGGGCGATCCAGGAGGCGGCCTTGACGTAGCCGAGCGCGGGTTTGCCCAGCAGACCCTTGTCGTTGGGGAGCAGGATCGTGGCGGCCAGGAGTACACCGACGGTGAGCACGCCCGCCGCGTCCATCGCCAGCTTCGCCAGCGGCAGCCCCCAGCGGGTGAAGGCTCCCTGGTCGGGCAGGCCGGGAATGATGCGCGGGGTCGCGGCGCCTCCGGCGATCATGGCGATCACCAGGGCGGCGGCGGCCGCCACCGCGGCCGCCAGGGCGAGCCGCACGGCCCGGCTGTTCCCCGGCGTCTCGCTCTGTGCCGTCTGCGCGGCCCGCGCGGGCCCGCTCATGGCCGCTTCTTGTTGCGCATGCTGAGGAACATGCCGATGCCGACTCCGGTCACGCCTCCGACGATGATCCACATCCAGCCGGGCACGCCCTGCGAGGAGCCGGGCTCCTCGTCGCCGACCGCGGCGACCGGGCTGAGCGCGGCGGACGGCGCGTTCCCGGCCGGGGTCTCCGCGGTGACCGGGCTTTCGGCCGCCACCGGGGACTCGGAGGCGGCGACGGACGGCGACGCCGATTCCGACGCCGATTCCGACGGGGAGGCGGAGCCGAGCAGGGTGAAGGGAATCTCACCCTCAATCGGGTGGCCGTCGGAGGAGACGACGCGATAGGCGATGACATAGTCACCTGGAGGGAGATCCTCCTTGACCTTCTGGGTCACCACCGTGCCGTCGACGACGGGTTTGCCGTCCTGGTGGTTCTCGTCCCCGGAACGTACGACGACGTTCGGGAAGCGCACCGAGGCGGTGAACGTCAGCTTCACCTCCTCCAGGCTCTCGACCTTGGCGCCCTTGGCGGGGTCACTGCTCTTGAGCCGGTCATGGGCGAGGGCCGGCGAGGCGAAGGCCGTGCCGAGCACGAGGGCGACGAGAAGCGCGAGGGCGACCGCGACAGGGGAAGTCTTCATGGCAACCACAAGGCTACCCAGGTGACCGCGCGGTCTCGACCCCCCTGTCCGATCTACCTTCGGCGCGGGTTCTCTGCCCCGCCCTACAGCCCGACGCCGGCCAGCGCCCGCCGGTAGGCGTGGACGCTCCGGTCCGGCTCGTCGATACGTTCCAGGACCCGGGCCGCGGTCAGCCAGGCATGGGCGGTGAAGCGGGTCTCCGGCGCCTGCTCCAGGCACTCCGTCCCGGCGAGCAGCTCCTGCGAGGCCTGCTCCTGCAGGCCCAGCTCCGCGAGGGTCTCACCGTGCAGCAGGCGGGCCTCCGCCTGCATGACCTTCGGCATGCCGTCGAGCAGATCGCAGACGAAGCGCATCCGCTCCTCGGCCCGTTCGGGCTGGGCGAGCAGCAGCTCCGCCCGGACGAGGTTCATCGCGCAGCGCATCTTGTCTATCAAGCTGGCAGAGCTCTCCGCCAGTTCCTTCTCCACCTTCAACAGCACATCACGCCAGGCCTCGGCCTCCATGGGCCGCACGATCAGCAGAACCTGGGCGTAGTCGCCGCGCAGCCGGGCCAGCCTTCGGGCGTCGCCGTACTCGGACTGGATGGCCAGGGCACGCTCGGCCTGCGTGACCGCCTCGTCGGCGTGGCCGCTCTCGACGGCGACGATCGCGGCGCCCCAGTGCGCCAGGGTGAGCGCCTGCGGGCTGGCGAGGAGCTCGGCGGCGGCGATCATCTCGGCGGAGAAGTGACGTGCCCGGAGCAGGTCACCGCGCTCGATGTAGGCCGCGAGCAGCTGGCCGCCCAACCGCATCAGACCGTCCGTCCAGGCCGGCCGGACCGCGCCGGTGAGGATCTCCTCGGGGACGTGCACCGCCCGGGCCAGGTCCCCGCTCTCCCGGTAACAGCGCGAGAGCGCGACCGCGACCGCGACGTGACGCTCGGGGCTCAGAGCCGCCTCGTCACTCTCGCGCAGCCCGTTGAGCAGGACGATCGCCTGCTCCAGGTCGCCGCAGGCCTCGGTCGAGAGGGCCAGGCCGTACTCGGCGTCCTGCCGCATCTGGGGCAGGCCCGCCAGCCCGCCGTCGGCGAGGAGTTCGGCGTAACGGGTGCGAGCCTCGACGACCTCGCCGTTGTCCATGGCCAGCTGCGCGTAGCTGAGCGCGAGCTCGATCTCCTGCATCTGCTCGGCCGTGACACCATTGATCAGATACGTAAGGGAACAGTCGAGTTTTTCGGCCAGCAGCTCCAGCACCGCGGGGGTCGGAGTACGCTTGCCACTCTCGATGAGAGATACGTAACTGTCCGACAGTTCTGGATGGGCGAGCTGCGCCTGGGAAAAACCACGTTGCCGGCGGACGGTTTTGATGCGCTGCCCCACCAAGTCTTGACCAGTCACGTTACCCCTTGAAAGATATCATTTGAGCAGCAGAACCTACGACAGGAGTCTCCCCGTGCGCCGACGTCTTGCCTTGTCTGCCCTCGCCATGCTATTTACGGCTGCTTTTGCCGTCACTGGCAATGCTACGACCGCGAGTGCTGATTCGTCTGCCCCCCCGAAGGACACCGGTAAGTATTCTTTGCAGACGAGCGCCGCCCAGGCCTACCTGGGCTGGGGCTACCCGGACTGAGCGACGGCTCAGCCCGCCGTAAAGGCAGGGAACGGAAAGAACCCCTCCCGCCCTCGTGGAGAGCTTCCAGCCGGCGAGCCACTCCACCTGGCGGAACCGGTGCGGCCCGCACCGGTGTGAGCGTGCAGGCCTCCGGCGTGCGCGCGCCACGAGACGGGACCCGCGGGTAGCGGCGGAGCCGGGATCCGGACCCCTTCCGTGGAAGACCATCACCCTTCACGGAGGATCCCGGCCGCAGGCAACACCTACATATAGATCCCATTACATCCGTATAGATTTTATTGCAGGTCACGGCTCGAACCGAGGGGGGCAGCGGCGCCCACCCGCCCCCTCTCATCGGCCATGCCTTTCCGCCCGCCTTTCATCGCCGACCGGCCCGCGGGCCGGTCGGCTCGCGGGATTCGAGCCGCCTCCCCGTGGCGCCGACCGGTCCGGGGGCTTGGAGGCACACGGAATACATGTCGCC
>NZ_JBEXGU010000305.1:0-5411 GCF_040607515.1 Streptosporangium sp. NPDC005286
CACCGACGCACCCCGCGGCGGCCACACCGCCGTATCGAACCGCTCCCCGGCCTGGCCACCGGCCACCAGCACACCGATCGCATGCCGCACCCAGGCATCGTGATCATCGGCCCCGGCCGGCCGGGCGTGAACACTCACCTCACGCCGACCCATCCCGTCCACGGGCCCTACTCGCACCTGCACCGCGACGGCATCGTCCGCACCCAGCACCAGCGGCGCGGTCAAGGTCAGCTCCTCGACCAGATCACAACCGACCTCATCACCCGCCCGCACCACCAACTCCAGGAACCCGGTACCGGGGAAGATCACCATCCCGCCCACCACGTGATCGGCCAGCCACGGATGCGACCCCAGCGAGATACGACCGGTCAGCAGCGCCTCGTCGGTGTCGGCCAGACCCATGGCGGCACCCAGCAGCGGATGCCCCGCCACGACCTGTCCGAGACCTTCGGCATCTCCGGCCCGTCTGCCACTCGGCCAGAACCACTGACGCTGGAAGGCATACGTCGGCAACTCCACCCGGCGGGCACCGGGGAACATGGCCGGCCAGCTCACCGGCACCCCGTGCACGTGCAATCCAGCCAGCGCCATCACGATCGTCGCCTGCTCGTCCTGGCCCCCGCGCAGCGCCGACACCAGCACCGGGTCCGAGTCCGCATACCCGCCCATGGTGACGCGATAAGTATCCGACTCCTCGGCGGCCGCCCGCGAACGGACAGTCTCATCCGCGTCGGCGAGCGCGGTGAGGGTGTCATCGGCCATCGCGGTCAGTACGCCGTCGGGGCCCAGCTCCAGATACGCCCGTACCCCCTGAGCGTGCAGCGTCCGGACACCGTCGGAGAAGCGGACGGCCCGACGCACCTGCTCGACCCAGTAGTCCGGCGAGCACAACTGCTCGTCGGTGGCCGCCTGCCCGGTCACCGTGGACACCACCGGGATCTGCGGCGGGCCGTAGGACAACGTCCGGGCCAGGGCGCGGAAGTCCTCCAGCATCGGATCCATCAACGGCGAGTGGAACGCGTGCGACACCCGCAACCGCCTGGTCTTGACCCCCCGCTCCTGCAGAGCGGCGACGACCTCCAGCACCGCCTCCTCCACCCCGGCGATCACCACCGAGGCCGGACCGTTCACCGCCGCGACCGACACCTCCTTCTCACGCCCGGCCAGCAGCTCGGCGACCTCCTCCTCGGCGGCCCGCACCGACACCATCGCCCCACCCGGCGGCAACGCCTGCATCAACCGCGCCCGACCCGCCACCAACACACACGCATCCTTCAGGGACAACACCCCGGCCACATGCGCCGCCGTGATCTCCCCGATCGAGTGCCCGGCCAGCGCATCCGGCCGCAGCCCCCACGAGGACACCAACCGGAACAACGCCGTCTCCACCGCGAACAACGCCGGCTGCGCCCACCCCGTCCGATCCAGCAACCCCGCCTCAACCGACCCCGGCTCGGCGAACAACACCTCCCGCAACGACCCATCGAGCAACGGGTCCAGCTCCGCGAGCACCTCATCCAACGCCTGCGCGAACACCGGGAACCGGTCATACAGCTCCCGGCCCATCCCCGCCCGCTGGCTGCCCTGACCGGTGAACAACACCGCCAGCTGCGGCGGCGTCGCGGCCACCCCGCGCACCACACCCACACCCGGCCGCTCCTCGGCCAGCGCACCCAACCCGGCCAGCACCCCCTCACGATCAGCCGCGACCACCACCGCCCGATGCTCGAACACCGACCGCGTCGCCACCAGCGAGAACGCCACATCGCTCAGCACCGGAGCAGGATCGCTACCCACATACGACACCAGCCGCCCGGCCTGCGCCCGCAACGCCTCCGCCGTACGACCCGACACCACCACCGAAACCACCGGCGGCTCCACGGCGACATCCGGCATCCGGTCCCCTGTGCGAACCCTGGCCTCAGGCTCCGGGAGCTCCGGCCCCTGCTCAACGATCACGTGCGCGTTGGTGCCGCTGATCCCGAACGACGACACACCCGCCCGGCGCGGACGGTCGGTCTCCGGCCACGCCGTCGGCTCGGTCAGCAGCTCCACCGCGCCAGAGGCCCAGTCCACATGTGACGAGGGTGCGTCCACATGCAGCGTCTTGGGCAGCACCCCGTGCCGCATCGCGAGCACCATCTTGATCACACCCGCCACACCGGCGGCGGCCTGGGTGTGACCGATGTTCGACTTGATCGACCCCAGCAGCAGCGGCCGATCGTCCGATCTGTCCTGGCCGTAGGTCGCCAGCAGGGCCTGCGCCTCGATCGGGTCACCCAACGTCGTCCCGGTACCGTGGCCCTCCACCACGTCCACCTCGGCCGACGACAGCCCGGCGCCGGCCAGCGCCTGGCGGATCACCCGCTGCTGCGACGGACCGTTCGGCGCCGTCAAACCGTTCGACGCACCATCCTGGTTCACCGCCGAACCACGCACCACCGCCAGCACCTGGTGCCCGTTGCGGCGCGCGTCCGACAACCGCTCCAGCACCAGCATGCCCACGCCCTCGGCCCACCCCGCACCGTCGGCGCCGTCGGCGAACGCCTTGCACCGTCCATCGGCGGCCAGCCCACCCTGGGCGCTGAAGTCGATGAACGAGTTCGGCGTGGCCATCACGGTCACACCACCGGCCAGCGCCAGCGAGCACTCATCACCGCGCAGGGCCTGTGCGGCCAAGTGCAGTGCCACCAGCGAGGAGGAGCACGCGGTGTCCACGGTCACCGCCGGCCCTTCCAGGCCGAGGGTGTAGGACAGCCGGCCGGTCGCGACACTACCGGCGCTACCGGTACCGGAGAAGCTCATCACCTCCGGTGGAAACTCCACACCGGTCGCGTAATCGTGGTACATGACCCCGGCGAACACGCCGGTACGGCTACCGCGCAGCGAGACCGGATCGATCCCGGCCCGCTCGACCGCCTCCCAGGACGCCTCAAGCAGCAGTCGCTGCTGCGGGTCCATCGCCAGCGCCTCGCGGGGCGAGATGCCGAAGAACCCGGGGTCGAACTCCCCCGCGTCGTGCAGGAACCCGCCCTCACGCACGTAACTGGTTCCACGGCTCTCCCGATCCGGGTTGTACAACGCTCCGAGATCCCAGCCGCGCGATGTCGGGAAACCGGTGATCGCGTCGGTCTCCTCGACCACCAGCCGCCACAGATCCTCCGGAGAGGCCACCCCACCCGGATAACGGCACGCCATCCCCACGATCACGATCGGATCATCGGCCACCGAACGCACCACCGGCGAGAGCACACCCGCATCGGCCCGCTCACCCAGCAACTCACCCAGCAGGAAATCCGCCAGACCAACCGGAGTCGGATAGTCGAACACCAACGTCGCCGGCAACCGCAACCCCGTCGCCGCGTTCAGCCGGTTACGCAACTCCACCGCGGTAAGACTGTCGAAGCCCAGCTCGCGGAACTCCCGCCGCACCTCCACCAACTCCGGCGAAGCATGCCCCAGCACCAGCGCCACCTGCGCCCGCACCAACTCCACCACCGACCGCACCCGATCGGCCTCACCCAACCCGGCCAACCGCCGCACCAGCGCACCGTCACCCGACACCGACCCCGACACCGCCGACCGGCGAACCCCCCGCACCAGCCCGCGCAGCAGATACGGCACCTCACCCCGCGCCCGCACCGCCGCCAGGTCGAGCCGCGCGACCACCAGCACCGGACGATCCACCGCATCCACCGCGTCGAACGACGCCAGCCCCTGCTCCACCGACAACGGCGACATCCCCGCCCGCGTCATTCGCCGCAGATCGACCTCGTCCAACCCACCGGTCATCCCGGCGTCCTGTGCCCACGGCCCCCACGCCAGCGACCGCGCGGCCAACCCCTGCGCCCGCCGATACTCCGCCAACGCGTCCAGGAACGCGTTCGCCGCCGCGTAGTTACCCTGCCCCGCCCCACCGAACGCCCCCGCCACCGACGAGAACACGATGAAGTCGGCCAAGCCTCCATCACGAGTCAGCTCATGTAGATACCAGGCCGCGTCCACCTTCGGCCGCAACACCGTCGCCAACCGCTCCGGTGTCAGCGACGGAATCGTCCCGTCATCCAGCACACCCGCGGTATGAATCACCGCGGTCAGCGGATGCCCGGGATCCACCCGCGCCAGCAGCGCCGCCACCGCGTCCCGATCGGCCACATCACAGGCGGCGATCGCGACCTCGACCCCGTGCGCGATCAGCTCGGCCCGCAGTTCCAGCGCGCCGGGGGCGTCCAGGCCCCGGCGGCTGGTCAGCAACAGACGCCGCACCCCCCGCTCGGCCACCACATGCCGCGCGAACAACGCCCCCAGACCACCCGTCCCACCGGTGATCAGGACAGTTCCCTCCGGATCCCAGGCACGATCCTCACTCAAACCAGAGCCGGACGCGAGATCAACGCCACGCTCGGGGCCAGAGCCATCACCGGAATCTGAGCCGGGCACCACCCGTACCAGCCGGGCAACCCGCACCTCACCCCCACGCACCGCCACCTGCGGCTCACCCGAGGCCAGCACCCCAGACAGCACCGCCAGAGACGCCCCCTCCTCCACATCCACCAGCACGAACCGGCCCGGATTCTCCAACTGCGCCGACCGCATCAATCCCCACACCGCCGCCGCGCCCAGATCGGTGACCGCATCTCCCGCACCGGCCACCACCGCACCCCGCGTCACCACCACCAGCCGCGAATCAGCACACCGCTCATCGGCCAGCCACCCCTGCACCAACCCCAGAACACGAGCGGTCAACGCGTGCGCCGCCCCCACCACGTCCCCGTCCCCGGCCGACCCGACCACGACGGTCACCACCTCCGGCACCACCTCCAGCGCCGCCAGCTCCACCTCCGGATCCGATGCCAGGTCCAAGGTCAGCTCGGCCACCTGAGTGAGGGGGCCGGACGCCGAGGACGCCGCCGCCTCCGGCGACATCGCCCACTCCAGGCGGAACAGCGCGTCCCGCTCCAGCGCCCGACCATCAGCGCCGGAGAGGTCATCAACCGAGATCGGGCGCAGCACCAGCGAACGCGCCGACAGCACCGGCTCCCCGGCCGCGTCCACCGCACTCAACGACACCGCATCGCCACCCGCCCAGGCCAGCCGCACCCGCAACACCGACGCCCCACCCGCGTGCAAACACACCCCACCCCACGAGAACGGCAACCGCACACCCTCGGAACCGTCCAGATCAGCGAAGGCCACCGCGTGCAACGCCGCATCCAGCAACGCCGGATGCAACCCGAACCCACCCGCATCGACAACCTGCTCAGGCAGACCGACCTCGGCGAACACCACACCGTCCGCACCCCGCCAAGCTCCCCTCAACCCCTGGAACACCGGCCCATAACCCAGCCCACCCCCGGCCAGCCGCTCATACAACCCGTCCAGCTCGATCACCGACGCACCCCGCGGCGGCC
>NZ_JBEXGU010000306.1:0-5401 GCF_040607515.1 Streptosporangium sp. NPDC005286
GCCGAGTCGAGCATGATTTGCACTTTGAATGATCTTTTAATGCGATATTGGAGCGATCTTCTATGTTGTAGATAAATCGCCATTATTTAAGGTTAACTTCTGTCGAGGGCCGGATGTGATTGCCTTTCTTTCTGCCCGTGGCTCCGCTCGCGTTTCTGCCCGGGACTCTGCCCGGGTCTCTGTCCGGGGCGGAGAATTCGCCATGGAATTCGGGAGGTCACATATGGCAGACGATCCGGACGGTGCGAAGACGGTCAGGCTCGGGCGGCGGTCGCCGCTCACCTTCGGGGTCGGGCTCCTCGCTCTCATCAGCCTGTTGGGCGCGACCTGGGCGCCGGAACCCGGCATCGCCGCCCCGCGGGGGCAGGGAGGCGTCCAGCACGTCGTGCCGGTCGGGCCGGACGTCACCGCCGGCCCGCCGGTGACCGGACCCGGTCCCGCAGGGCCGGCCTCCGGCGCGGAGCGGGGACCGGCCGCCGGACGCGGGGGCGTGGAGGTCAAGGCGGCGCCGCCCGAAGGCGGCCGAGACCGTTCCCTGAAACGGAGGCTCGCCGGGCTCGGTCTTCCCGCGGGCGCGAGGTCCCACACTCGGGCGTCCCGCGCGGCCTGCCCGGCGACCTCTGTCATCTGCCTGGAGAACAGCCTGCCGGGTAACCCCTCCAGCGAGTGGGACGTACCGGGGGCCGGCAGCAGCAGCATCCAGGGATACGCGACCCAGATGAGCGTCGACAAGGGGGAGACCGTCCAGTTCAAGGTGAACACCCTGGCGACCGCCTACCACGTGGACGTCTACCGCATCGGGTACTACGGCGGCATGGGCGCACGAAAGATCACAACGCTCACTCCCTCGGCCACACTGCCGCAGTCGCAGCCGCTCTGCCTCACGGATTCGACGACCGGACTGGTCGACTGCGGGAACTGGGCGGTCTCGGCCTCGTGGGCCGTGCCGGCCAACGCCGTCTCCGGGGTCTACATCGCCAACCTGATCCGGGATGACGGGACAAGCGGTGTCAGCCAGATGATATTCGTGGTCCGGGACGACGAACGCGGCGCGGATCTCCTGCTGCAGACCTCGGACAGCACCTGGCAGGCGTACAACAAGTACGGCGGCAACAGCCTCTACTCCGGAAGTGTTCCGGCGGGGCGGGCCTACAAGGTCAGTTACAACCGGCCGTTCACCACGCGCGTCGCCAGCTGCTGCGCCGGTTCGGTGGAGAGCTGGTTCTTCAACGCCGAATACCCCATGATCAGATGGATCGAGGCCAACGGCTACGACGTCAGCTACACCAGCAGCATCGACACCGCGATGCGCGGCCAGCAGATGCTCAACCACAAGATCTTTCTCTCCGTCGGTCATGACGAGTACTGGTCCAACGACATGCGGGACAACGTCACGAACGCCCGGGACAACGGTGTGAACATAGCCTTCTTCTCCGGGAACGAGGCTTTCTGGAAGGGCCGCTGGGAGGCCGCCGCCGACGGGACTGCCTACCGGACCTTTGTCTCCTACAAGGAGACGCTGGCGAATGCCAAGATCGACCCGAGTCCGCAGTGGACCGGGACGTGGCGTGATCCACGTTTCTCCCCGCCCTCGGACGGTGGCAGGCCGGAGAACACGCTGGACGGGACGTGGTTCAGGGTCAACGGTGTCTCCAGCGACGCGCTGACCGTGCCGGCCGACTACGGCAAGATGCGACTCTGGCGCAATACGTCCGTGGCGAATCTTTCTCCCGGCCAGACAGCCGTCTTCGCCAACGGGACGCTCGGCTACGAATGGGATGTGTCACCCAGCAACGGGTTCGAACCGGCAGGCCGGGCCCTGCTTTCCAGCACGGTGGCGAACCTCACGTCCAAATACCTGCTCGACTACGGCAGCTCGTACGGGCTCGGAACCGCGATCCACAATCTGACGCTCTACCGGGCCGCCAGCGGTGCGCTCGTCTTCGGCGCGGGGACCGTCCAGTGGTCGTGGGGACTGGACGCCACCCACGATCGAGCGGGCCCAGCCGCCGACATCCGGATGCAGCAGGCGACGGTCAACCTCCTCGCCGACATGCAGGCCCAGCCCGCCAGCCTCCAGCCGGGTCTGGTCCCGGCCACCGCGTCGACGGACACCGTCCCTCCCACGTCGACGATCACAAGCCCGTCGAGCGGGGTCACCCTGCCCGAGCTGACGAGCGTCACGATCCAGGGAACGGCGGCCGACACCGGGGGCGGCGTCGTGGCCGGAGTCGAGGTCTCGGTCGACGGCGGTACCCGGTGGTTTCCGGCGACGGGCCGGGAGAACTGGCAGTATCGCTGGACGCCCCAGACCACGGGAACCGCGACCATCGCGGTCCGGGCGGTCGACGACATCGGCAACCTCCAGGGGACTCCGACCACGATCACCGTCACCGTCACCACGTCATGTGACGCCTGCACCGTCTGGCCGTCCAGTAGCGTGCCCGCCATCGACTCGGTCAACGACCCCGTGCCGCTCGAGCTCGGGGTGCAGTTCCAGACCACGACTGCGGGCACCATCAGAGGCGTCAGGTTCTACAAGGGCGCGCTCAACACGGGAACGCACACCGGGAACCTCTGGAGTGCGAGCGGGCAGCTCCTGGCGAGAGCCACGTTCACCAACGAGACGGCGAGCGGGTGGCAGCAGGTGGACTTCGACACGCCGGTCGCGGTGACCGCCAACACGACGTATGTCGCCTCGTACTACACGACGTCCGGGAACTACTCGCTGACGCTCCCCTACTTCACCACGCAGTACACGAACGGCCCGTTCGTGGTGCCGGCCAGCGGTGTGCAGGTCAGCAACGGTGTCTACGCCTACAGTGCGACGAGCACCTTCCCGACCGGTACCTACCGGGCCAGCAACTACTGGGTCGACGTGCTGTTCGTACCGGTGAGGAGCATATGGGACAACCAGACGGTTCCCCAGGTCCCAACGCAGAACGACCCCAACGCCGTCACGCTCGGTGTCAAGTTCCAGCCGCTGACCGATGGCAGCATCCAGGGCATCCGTTTCTACAAGGGCGTCAAGAACACCGGGACGCATGTCGGGACCCTGTGGACGAGTGACGGGCAGTTGCTCGCCAGCGCGACCTTCACCAACGAGACGGCGAGCGGGTGGCAGCAGGTGAACTTCGCGACGCCTATCGCGGTGACCGCCAACACGACATATGTCGCCTCGTACTACACGAGCTCGGGGCTCTACTCGCTGACCTCGTCGTATTTCACCGCGCCGTACATGAACGGCCCGCTCGTCGCGCCGGGTAACGGTGACGAGGGGGGCAACGGCGTCTACACGTACGGTGCGACGAACACCTTCCCGACCAGCACCTACCAGGCAAGCAACTACTGGGTCGACGTATTGTTCGTGCCCTTCACCAGCCTCTGGGAAAAAACGGATACCCCCGCGGTCAACTCCTTTCCCGACAAACAGCCCGTCACGGTCGGTGTCAAATTCAAGACGATGACGAGCGGCACCATCAGGGGTGTTCGTTTCTACAAGGGGGACAAGAACACCGGGACGCATGTCGGGGCCCTGTGGACGAGTGACGGGCAGTTGCTCGCCAGCGCGACCTTCACCAACGAGACGGCGAGCGGGTGGCAACAGGTGAACTTCGCGACGCCGGTCCCGGTGACCGAGAACACTACCTATGTCGCCTCTTACAACACGGTGTCCGGTAACTACTCGCTAAAACGACCGTATTTCACTGCGCAATACACGAGCGAGCCTCTTATCGCGCCGGCCAGCGGCGCGGAGGGAGGAAACGGCGTCTACACGTACGGTGCGACGAGCACCTTCCCGACCAGCACCTACCAGGCCAGCAACTACTGGGTCGACGTGGTGTTCGACGTCGACAGCACTCCGGCCTGATCGGTCCGGCGCGGCACCTCACCGTGCTCGCGAAACCCCGGCCGGGGCCTTCCCCGTAGCGCCGGACGAGTGGCCGGGCACCGCAGAAACCGCGGTGCCCGGCTCCGTTCCGGCGCCGGAGCGCGGGTGCCTGCTCCAGGCGACCGCGGACAGCAGGCTCACGACCATGACGATCGGTATCCGCTGCCGGAAGATGAGACCGATGTTGGACATGGTGGTGGTGTACATGATCGTGCACGGCACGGCGAAGAGCAGCAGGATCAGCAGCATCCTGCGGTTCTCACCCCACATTCGCCGGACCCCGAGGGCCGCGCACCACAGAAGGTAGTACCACAGCACCGCCTCGATCTTCGCCAGCTGTAGCACCAGGCTGCCGTCCATCCAGGGGAACGGGGAAAGAAGCGTGTAGACCAGCTTCGGCAGGAACGCGCTCCACGGATTGCCGCCGTCGTCGAAGGCGATTCCCGAACCTCCCGCGGCGTTGGAGTGACGGACGGTCTCCGACTGCCCGCGCTCCAGCTGCTCCTGCATCATGGCGAGCGGTGTGCTCTCGGCCACGTCAGGAAATATCAGGACAGGCACTAGGAATATGGCCAGGATGGCCAGCACGCACAACGGGAAAGCGCGCTTGAGGCCCGCCAGGCCGAGAATCAGCGGTATCGCGCACATGAAAACCATGTAGGGGCGCACGTTCCAGAGCGCCCACAGCAGCGGCCCAAGGAGAAGCAGTTTACGCATGTCGAAACGCTGGACGTTCGAAGCGGCGAGGCCGAGACAGGCTATGACGAGAAACGCGTTGAACCCGTCCTTGAACGTGTCGGACGTGTGCAGCATGAATGCCGGCATGAATGCCATCAGGGTCATCAGCCTGAACGCCGCGCGCTCGTCGGCGCCGATGAGCCGCGCGAACCTGTACATGACGGCGCACAGCCCGCAGGCGATGAGCGCCACGAAGGCGGTGCAGGCCAGGGGGGCCGGGCCGCCGCACAGGTACATGATCGCCGCGAAGATGTTGCAGGGCACCGCCACGGAGTAGAGGCTGTCGATCTGCTCGGAGGTGACGAACGTGAAGCCCTCGTGCTTCCAGTACGCCAGGATCTCCAGGGCCCTGCCCTCGTAGACGAAGTTGTCTCCGCCGTATGCGATGGAGTTGGACCGCATCACGAGGACGTGAACGAGCAGTCGCACGACGAAGGCCAGCATCAGCACCCACAGGGCACGCCGGGCCACCCGCGCGCCGAGGGCCGTCTGAACAATGAACACCAGCGCCACCACGGCGGCCGCGACGATTATGTACTCCACAGAGAATCACCCGTACGATGTCGTGGCCGGATCGGGATTTCGCGTGCCGAAGGCGTGTCGGCTCTCCGGCGCGGGGGAGGGGCGAGGGGGTGGGCATCGCCCGCCGACTTTAATGGCCGGGCGCGCCCTTACCATCGGATATGCCATCGTCCGGCTGCTTAAATTCCCGCAAAGAAATACGGGCTCCGGAACGACCACATGTCGGCTCATTTCATCGCTTGACTCGGT
>NZ_JBEXGU010000307.1:0-5386 GCF_040607515.1 Streptosporangium sp. NPDC005286
GGGATGATCTGGCCCACCACGCCCAGCGGCTCGTGGAAGTGGTAGGCGACGGTGTCCTCGTCCAGCTGGCTGATCCCGCCCTCCTGGGCGCGGACGACCCCGGCGAAGTAGCGGAAGTGGTCGACGGCCAGCGGCAGGTCCGCGGCGAGCGTCTCGCGTACCGGCTTGCCGTTCTCCCAGGTCTCGGCGACGGCGAGCCGCTCCAGGTTCTCCTCGATGCGGTCGGCGATCCGGTTGAGGATGTTCGACCGTTCGGCGGGCGAGGTCCGGCCCCAGGCCTCGGCCGCGTTGTGGGCGGCGTCCAGCGCCAGGTCGACGTCGGCCGCGGTGGAGCGGGCCACGCTGGTGAAGGTCTGCCCGGTGATCGGGCTCGGGTTGTCGAAGTAGGCCCCGTCCACCGGGGGCACCCACTCGCCGCCGATGAAGTTGTCGTACCGGGAGGCGTAGGTGACGATGCTTCCTTCGGAACCGGGTGGTGCGTAGACCATGGTTTCGCCCTCCTTCACATGGCTGTAACAGAGCCAACGATGGATGGGCGAGGTTGGTGAAAGGTTGGCGTCAGGGGGGCGGTACCGGGGCCGCCCGGGGCCGCCCTGGGCAGCACGGGGGCCATGGGCGGGCGACGGTGCCGAGGGGTGAGGTCAGTCGTTCCGCGCCGTGCGGTGACGGGCGAGCGCCACCGCCCTGCGCGGGTCACCGGGCCCGAGGACCGCCAGGGCCCGCTCGTGTATCTCCAGGTCGTACGGGTGCAGCTCGCCGAAGCGGAACACCGGTCCCGGGCCATGCCACCGGAGCACGGCCTCGCGCAGCGCGACCTCGATGTGCTCGCGCCAGGTCCTGATCCCCGGCGCGTCGGACCACGGCAGCAGGGGGCCGCCGTAGAGCCGCGCCGCCTCCTCCACCCGCCCGGCGCGCAGGGCGGCGAGCACCTCGGCGGCGTCGCAGCCAACGGGCGCGGTCAGCTCGTACCGCCGGGTGGCCAGCGCGCCCGAGAGCGCCCGCCGCAGGTGGGAGACCTCCGCCTTGAGGGTGGTCGCGGCGACGTGCCGCTCGCCGTACAGCTCGTCCATCAGCCGCTCGGGGGACATCCCGGGTCCCTGCGGTCCCGCGAGAGCGAGCAGGGTGAGGATCTCCAGCTGGCGAGGGGGCAGCCGTACGGGAACGCCGTCACGGGTCAGCCCGGCGCCGCCGAGGGCGCGCAGCCGCAGACCGGAGCCGTCGTTCCGGCCGGGACCCCCGGCGAAGGAGCCCTGGACGGAAGGCCCGCCTGCGGAGGGAGAGCCCATCCGTTCGGCCAGGCGGCTCTCGATGCCGCCGACCAGGGTGTGCAGCGCGGGCATGGCCAGGGGGTGCGAGCGCTCCCAGGTGCTCGACAGGTCGAGCACGCCGAGAACCTGGCCGCCGGGGGCCCGGATCGGGGCGCAGTAACAGACCCACCCGTGCAGGGCCCGCACGAGGTGCTCGGCCGAGAACACCTGGGTCGGGCGGCCGGTGCGCAGCGCGAGGGAGAGGGCGTTGGTGCCCATGGCCTGCTCGTCCCAGCGGCCCCCGGGGGCGAAGTTCACCGCCTCGGCCCGCCGCCGCATGACCCGGCCGCCGCAGGTCCACATGATGGTGCCCGTCTCGTCGGTGACCGCCGCGATGAAACCGCCGTCCTCGGCGATCCCGCGCAACTCGTCGGCGACCGCGGTCAGCGGCTCACGCAGCGGCGACTGCCGCCAGCGCTGGCGGGCCTCGCCTTCCTCGGGGGCGCTGTCCTGCTCGGGTCTCACCGTCGCGATGGACCGGCGCCAGGAGTCGACGATCTCCTTCCTGAGCCGCTCGCGGTCATGCGGACGCCCACCCTGGAGCCAGCGTGCCCACTCCAGTTCCAGGTTGGTGCGATGCCGGCGCAGCGCCTGGTTTCCTTCCATGACCCGCCTCAAACCCGTTGACGCCTACCGTGATGATGCCTCACCACGCGCCACGGCGCACCCCATGTCTGGCACCTTGCGGGCCACTTTCCGGCGAACAACGACGCGCTCTCCGGAATCGCGTACGGCGATCAGTGCGGGGTGCTCGGCCTGGTGGCCGCTCGGAACTCGTCAGAACGGTGGCGTGGCAGACGCTGGAACGCTGGAGACCTCAGAACAGGACGATCCGCGTCAAGATTACTTGGTGATCGTCTCTGTTGATCCGGTATTCGGCGATGCCGTATCCGTGGGCGATCAGGATCTCCCGCCAATCAGGATCGGCGCCCAGCTGATTGCTTCCAGTCAGCCACGGGTTCTCGCAGATCGCCACCGTCAGTGCGGCCACCGTGGAGAACACCTCGGCGGACACGGCTGGATCGGCGAGAGTGTCGGCCACCATCTCGGAAGGGAGAACCGGCCACAGGTCGTCGTCCTCGCTCACGAAACGGTGTGCTCCCGCCGACGGGCGATCTCTTCCATGGTCGACGTCTGCAACGTGCCTGCCTCGGCGGTAGCGTGAACGCGGTCGCGGTCAGGATCGGTGTCGAGCATCGCCCGGCCCCACCACGCGCTCAGGACACCGTCCAACTCCGGCCCCTGTTGAGCTTCCAGCAACTCGGCAAAGAACTGGGCCCGGCGGCCACCACGCAGCGCGTCAGAGATCGCACCGATGGTCCGAGGCACCCTCGGCTGCCTGGTCTCGTATCTGCCAACGGGCTGAGCGGTCATCGCTGTCACCTCTCCGTTCCTGCCACCAGCCTAAAGCGGTGGCAGTGACTCCGCAGCCACTCGGACGACATCCGGCTACCGACGTTTCGCGACGTGATGGTGCATGGGCAACGAGGCGAGTGTGCTGCTGTGCCCCTCTGACTGATCTTCCTGCTGAACGGCTCTCAAGGCGTACACGGCGCTGACCGAATATCGCTACACGCTGGATCTTTCCCTGGCCGTGCTGGGGGAGAGATGGATGCCGCGCGAAACGAGAAACGTGGCCTCCGTCCGCCGATTCGTCCGGGACATTGCCACCGACTGGAACACGTCGGAAGACATCCCGGAAATCGCCGAACTCCTGGTCTCCGAACTTGTCACCAACGCGATCGCATACGGCTCATCAGCAGTCCCCGACCCAACCGCCATCCGCATCAGGATCACCAGAGAGAAGGAGCTGATGACCGTCGACGTCTACGACTCCTGCATAGCCGTCCCCCGAATGAGACAGGCAGACCCTCTGGACACCTCCGGCAGGGGCCTCACCATCGTCGAAGACCTCTCTCATAACTGGGGCTGGACCCTCAACCCCTACGGCAAGTCGGTGTGGTTCCAGTTGACGGCGTGGCCCTGAATCTCGGAAGGAGCGTAAGCGGTGCCTCTGGTCAGCGGAAATCCTACGGTTTGGGGCGCGGGACACATTTCTTACCGACACCCCATCAAGCGGCCAGCTGATGCTCCTCCTCGGTGTCACTTCGGGTGAGCTGGTAGCTGGGCGCGGCGGCGGAGCGGACTGCCGCCTCAGTGGGCCAAAGAGCCCAGGCCGCTGCGGTGGCGACGAAACCGATCGCGGAAAGTACGGCGGCGGCCGCGACCATCCCGACGCTGAAGGCCAACCACCCGGCCAGTGGATAGGTGAGCAGCCAGGCCGCGTGGGAGAGGGAGAACTGCGCCGCGAAGGCGGCTGGCAGGTCGGCGGACGGCACGGCGCGCCGGATCAGGCGACCGGTCGGAGTAAGCGCCGCGGATGTCGCGGCGCCCAGCAGCGCCCATGCGATCAGCAGCCATGACCACGACAGGACGCCTGCCGCCAGGCCGACGGTGAACGCGCCCAGGACCACGAAGAGAGCGACAGCCGCGGGCAGCATCACCCTGCGGTCACTGAGCCTGTCCAGCACGCGGGGCAGCAGCAGGGCGACGGCCATCGATCCGGCCCCGAACGCGCCGAGTGCGATCGAGACGTCACCTGCGGTGCGGTCCAGGTGATCGCGGACCAGGACGACGGTGTTGACGATGACCATGGCGCCGGCGGCCGCGACGCTCATGTTCAGGGCGAGCAGGGCGCGCAGCTGCGGCGTGGCCCCAAAGAGCCGGGCGCCGTAGGTGGCCTTGGCGAAGGCGCCGCCGCTGCGCCGGACCGGTGTCGGCCTGGGCAGGACGACGGATACGACCAGCGCGGCCGAGGCCAAGAATCCCAGGACGGTTCCGAAGAACAGCCAGTTGTAGCTGATCAGGGTCAGCAGCCCGGCCGCGAGCACGGGGCTGAACAGGCTCTCCATGTCGTAGGCGAGCCGAGACAGCGACAGCGCCCGGGTGTAGTCACGCTCGGCCGGCAGCACCTCGGGGATGGTCGCCTGGAAGGTCGGGGTGAAGGCCGCCGAGGCGGCCTGAAGGAGGAAGATCAGGACGTAGATCTGCCACACCTCGGTGACGAACGGCAGGGCCAGCGCGACGCCGCCGCGGATGAGGTCGGCGGCCACCAGCAGGGTCCGGCGCGGGATGCGGTCGGCGAAAGCGCTGATCACTGGGGCTATGCCGACAAAGGCGACCATCTTGATGGCCAGCGCGGTACCGAGCACCGCGGAGGCGCTCGCCCCGGCCAGGTCGTAGGCGAGCAGGCTCAGTGCCACGGTCGCCAGCCCGGTGCCCACCAGGGCGATGGCCTGCGCGGCGAACAGGTGCCGGTAGGTGCGATTACGTAGTACGAAGAACATGACCCCGCCCTCTCAGGCCACAGCGGCCCTCAACGTGCTTATGTGCGCAGTTATGCACGCGTTGAACAGCAGGGAGGGCGGAGGAATTCCCCGTTCGGGCCTCAGGAGTGCCAGGGTTCGCCGGTCACCTTATGGTCGGCATGGTTCAGCGCCTCCACCACAAGGCTGCGCAGGTGCCCGTCGCGCAGCGAGTACACCGCGCGGCGGCCCTCCTTCCTGAACTGCACCAGGTTCGCCAGACGGAGTTTGGCCAGATGCTGGCTGACAGCGGGCCGGGCCGCGCCACTGGCCGTAGCCAGGTCGGTCACGTCCATCTCCCCCGCGGCCAACAGCCACAACAGATGCAGTCGCGTGGGATCGGACAGCAGGGCGAACACCGCACTCGCCTTCTCCAGCTGTTCCCGATCAGGAGTCCGCTGGTGCCGATGGACGGCAGAGGAGGACGAAGGGCGCTCGCGCTCTGACATGCAGCCATCGTAGGGCGGTGGGCATCCCCCTCTCTTCCATGATCCGACCACGTCGCAGGCAGTGCGAGGTGCACGCCGCTGCTGGATTCCGGTCTCCGCCGCGGTGCGACATTCGGCGGAGCCCTCGGGGCCGGCACCGCGGTGGGCTCCACCGGAACGCCGCCCGCCGTCAACGGCCACCAGGCCCATACGCCCCTACCCCCGAACCAGACGGCCGACGCTCACGCAACGCACGCACAGCCGGCCCCCAGCCAGGCAGCGACCG
>NZ_JBEXGU010000308.1:0-3908 GCF_040607515.1 Streptosporangium sp. NPDC005286
GGCCTGACACAAGAACGGATCACCCGAACCGTTACCGTGCCACGCGCGACGATCACGGAAAGTGGGCCAGACCCACTTTTACATGGCCACGGACATGGCCGGAGACCCAGGTTTCAACGATGTCTGTCAGTTTTAGACCCACGTGGCCGGCGCGTTGATGCAGGACGCGAGCACCCGGATGGGAGCCGCCCTCTGAGGCGATGCGTGAGAACTGCAACCCTGACAGGGTCCAGAGATCAAAAAAAGGCCCTCTCCCGAAATCTGGGAGAGGGCCTCTGACGTGCGGAGGCTCGGGGATTTGAACCCCGGATGGGCGGTAAACCCAAACCGCATTAGCAGCTCGGGTCTCGACCGTCCCGATCGGTTCCACCTGGACCAACAGGCTTGACCGACCTGCCTGGAACGGCATGGAACGACGGTGAACTGCAACCCGAACTGCAACCCGCGCAGGGTTCGAGCTGCGCGCCGCGCACGCCTCTACCCGCCTGATCATCCCGTCTGCCTCGACCCACCGCGAAGCGGCAGCGGGCCGGCGACGGAGGGGCAAGCCTGTCTTCGAGTGTCCATTCACCCATCGCTGTTCCTCGGTCATGGGATGCCAACCGTCACAGACAGGCTTGAGCCGGAGGAACTGGCCTGCTGGGCTTGCCTGGGTCGAGGCAGACAGGATGATCAGGCCCACCTCAGCCAAATACGACTCTGCGGTCGCGTACTGATGATCATCCCGGAGCCGAGCGCCCCCGCCGGAGGCATAGCGGTTTTCAAGAGGGCCGTGTTCTCGACGGTGATACACCCTCCCACCTGGGCGAAAGCATTCTCCCTGACCTCTACCGCGTAAGATCATCCCGCATATATCCCACGGGCGGCATGGCCTCCACGATGCGCGCTGTTCCAGTGGGTGGCCGCATCTCATGCATGGTGATCACATCGCTCGGCTTGAGATGTCGCCAGTGTTCAGGGGTGAGGGGAAGCAGCCGCACCGATGCGCCCCCTCCTGGCTTCAAGGGGTCGCGGCCTTCAATCCATAGGCCGGCGATGCTGAGCAGAGGTTCTCCCTCAGAGGTGCAGTGGCCGAGGTCCCACATGGGCCGGAGCAATCCGCCGGGAGGTATGGGTGTTGTACGGCTTCCATCCCCGGCGGGCAGCAAGTGAAGTTCAGCCAGGAAGGCACCGGTACGGGCCTCGCTGCGCCGCCAGTCATACCAGGCGACGTCTGACTTGAGCCACATCAGACGGGCGGCGTCAGCCAGCAGGCCCCAGAATTCCGGCGGCGGGGGATGAGCGTCGCCGAGTTCTTCGAGAAGGATGAGAGCCATCTCCCATTCGTCCTGCTTCAGGTACTCCAGCGCGTCGGCCGCGCCAACGCCGGATTCGGTTCGGGCGTCGTCGGAACAGAGATGGGCCGCGTTCAGGAGAGGGGAGTCCCGGGAGATCACGATCCGATTGTGCCTGGTGAAAGCTCAGCCGCGGACTAACGCCCCCGTGATCGGTACCTTCTGACGCTCCTATGTCAAGCGACTGCTTGATGGGCTTGCGTCGGAGCGATGTCCCGGGCTTCAATATCGGCGATCATGACGCGATAGACCACATCTGACAGGTGTCGTTTGAGGACGCGCAGGCCGCCTTTGGTGGTGTCGTGGTGGGTTTGCCGGCGGCGTTCCAGCAGTTGGCGGGCGCCGGGGTGGCATCGGCTCTGGGTGAGGGCGATGCGGTGAAGGGCCGCGTTGAGCTGCCGGTTTCCGGCGCGGTTGAGCCGATGGACCTCGCTCTTGCCACTCCAGACCGGTATCGGGGCGGTACCGTTATGCCGGGCGAACGCGGCGGTGGTCCGGAAACGGCGAATGTCACCGATCTCTCCCAGGAGCTTGGCAGCGGTCAGCACGCTGACACCGGTCACGGCCAGGAGCCCGGTCGCAAGGGGCTCGACCAGCGCCTTGAGTTCGGCTTCGACGGCGTTGGCCTGCGTCGACAGCAGGTCGATGTGAGTCAGTTGGGCGCAGGCGACCCGACGGGAGGTGCTCTCGGGCAGGGCGGCGAGCTGGGCGGCCAGCCGGACGCGTGTGGCGCTGTGCGCCAAGGTGCGCCGAGCAGGTGCGAGATCGAGGGCCAGGTCGTGGAGCATCCAGCGGAACCGGTTGATCACCCGGGTGCGTTCCTTGATCAGCGCGTCGCGATGATCGACCAGCAGCCGGATCGGGCGGGTGTGCTCATCCAGCACCGCCAGCGGCAGATCGGCTCTCTCACGCAGGGCCAGGCGGGCGATGGCCAGCGCGTCGATCGGGTCGGATTTGCCGTGCTCACGGCCGCCGCGGCGTTCTGCGGCCATCATCTTGGGCGGTACGGGGATCACCTTCTCGCCGGCGGCCAGCAGGTCGCGGACCAGATTGCCGGCCACATGCCGGACGTCTTCCACTGCCCAGACCCGATCGGTGGTGAGCTTGCCCGCCCAAACCAGCAGCTGCAGATGCCCCTCCCTCCGGGCGGCGACGGTCCGTTCTGCCTTCCTGCGGCCCAGTTCATCCACCGCCACCGCGGTGTGAGTCTGCTTGTGCGGGTCGATGCCGAACACCATCATGGAGATGTCTCCGTTCTTTAGGGGACATCCGGGCCGGGCGGCCGACATATCTCAATTGAGGGATCTACCAGGCTCCTATCAAGTCACGCCGCTCAGCCCGGATAAAGCCGGTGTTCAGGGCTCGTGGACACGTCAGAAGCAAGCCATCACGGCAGATCCGTAGTGAGTCACCCGAGCCCCTCCTCCGACAGTGAGTGTGCGCCGGCGCTCGGCACTGTCAACGTCGTTCGTCCTCGCTGCGCTGCGGGCGCTCCACGTTGACCGCGCGCTCACTCCGGCAGACCGACGGCGTCGAGGAGGAGGTTCGACAAAGGAATGGACCTTTCCGTCCCCTCCCACCGGCCAGCTCGCGGCGGAAGTAAGACTCAGCCTGACATTGAGATCCGTAGGTCCCCAATCAATGTCCAGGACCGTTCGGACCAGTTCACCGCGAAGGCTGCGAGCAGTCCAGTTGTTCAGATCGATCCGCTGATGTTCGCCACCGTCCGCCTCGATGGCTCCCAGGCTGGCTCCCGGAAACAGGCTTGCCAGTGCCTACGTGAGCTACTCATCTTCCTCACAGTGATCCGCTTGGAAGCCCGCCCCGGCCGGTCATCCCGCCGCCGTCCCGCCCCTCTGGGAGCAGGCCAGGCACAGGGATCAAGGTGGAGTACCCTACGTCCGAACGACCTTGACCCCTGTCCCTGTCATCCGCCGACAGTGCTGATTACACCGTGATCATGCGGGCCGATCATTGATCGTTGCGCACCCCACGTTCGCGCTCTCACGCTTGCCGTTCTGGTTCTTGAGCACCCATATGCCCTTTTCGTTGAAGCGGATCCATGCCTCGTCATCGTTAAGTCCCCGTATCCAGCCGGCGGACACACCACCGAATATCCGCACGCCCTTGTCTTGGTCCAGGAACTGGATATACCCCTTGCCTTCGCCTGATCCGTGGACTTGCTTGGTGATCACGTCGTTCACGTCGGCCTTGTCAGCAAACACGGTTCCCCAGGCTTGTCCGGCCCCCTTGCGCACGTTCACGCCTTCCTTGGGGAAGCTGATCCATCCGTCGTCAGCGCTTCTCCCCTGCACCCATTCAGTGTTGATGCCGTTGAGGTCGGCCTTGTCGGCGTGCACGGTTCCCCACGCCCCGCTGCCTTGACGGACATCGAGTCCGTCCTTGGGGAAGGTGATCTTCCCGTCGTCGGTGCTTCTCCCCTGCACCCACTCGGTGTTCACTCCATTGAGATCAGCCCTGTCGGCGTGCACGGTTCCCCACGCCCCGCTGCCTTGACGGACATCGAGTCCGTCCTTGGGGAAGGTGATCTTCCCGTCGTCGGTGCTTCTCCCC
>NZ_JBEXGU010000308.1:4008-5364 GCF_040607515.1 Streptosporangium sp. NPDC005286
TGCACCCACTCGGTGTTCACTCCATTGAGATCAGCCCTGTCGGCCGTCACGGTCCCCTGGCCACCGGAGTTGTTGAAGATCTCCACCCCTGTGCCGGTGAAGGTGACGCGTCCCTTGTTCACCGTCCCCTGGACCCAGGGGGTGTCGATGCCGGTCGTGGCGGTGAGGGTTTCCAGGACGGGATAGCGCACCTGAACGGTCGTGGTGAGGAAGTGCTGCTTCTGCGCGGTGGGGTCGGTGGCGACCAGGATGTAGGTGGTAGCCCGCTTCGGGGCGTCGGCCGGCGACCAGGTACGCGTGCCCGGGGCGATGGCTGCCTGCCCGCCGGGGAACCGGATCTCATAGCTGAAGTCGTTGGACCCGTCCCAGCTCAGCGTGAGGTTTTCTCCGGCGTCCAGCAGGGCCTTGTCCGGGCGGAAGTCGCGTGGTGCCGGAATCTCCTTGGGAGCGGCCTTCACCACCGGCACCGCCGCGTGGCTGACCTGCCACCCTCTACTGGTTTTGGTGGTCTCGGTCACCGTCAGCACGGCTACCCCGGCGGTGGGAGCGACGGTGACGTTCTCCAGTGTCAGCACAATGTAGTCACCAGGCGCGAAACCTTCTAAGCGACCGCTCTGGGTGGTGACCTGGAAGACGTCGTTGCCTTGCTGCTGGACGATCACCGGCTGGGTGGCCGCCTGGGGGCCCGACTGGGTGTCGGTGTACTCGCCCCTCGGCTTGATCGTGCTGATGTCCCGGGTGAGGTGGCCAGCACCGTCACCGACGGGCACCTTCACCTCGATCCTCAGCCAGGGCACTGTCTGTCTGGTGTTGGTGACCATCAGATACACCGTCCCCGTGGACGGGGACCGCCCGTCCACTGACGCCTCCAGGGATGTCGGGTCGGTGAGGATGGTGTAGGTCAGCGCAGTCAAGGTCACGACTCCTTCTTGGCGGACAGCACAGGTCGATGCCCTGCGCACTACGAGAGGACCAGTCCGGGCAGAACAGGCGGCGGCACGGGTGAGGCGTCTGGAACCCGCCGCTTGTGACGCACCGCAGAAGATCACCCCTCCTAGATCCAAACGCCAGGGTGAGAGCACAACAAGAGCACTCAAGGGGGCCATAACGGAGCGCTTCGGCAATATCATCAGCGTCTTGACAAGCATTTGGACCATGCTCTATTGGCAGCGCTGCGGACACCTGTCAGCCGTGATAAGTGCGGTGATTATGTCCGTGCTGGAACGATGTCTGGCCCATCCGCGACGTTCGGTGGGCCGGGGCTGAGACATCCGATGGGCGGGGTGCGTCAAGTCGGTCCGGAGTGACCGCCGACGCGAACGGCGGGTTGCAGGCACGGCGAGGTGCGCGTCGGTG
>NZ_JBEXGU010000309.1:0-5363 GCF_040607515.1 Streptosporangium sp. NPDC005286
CCTGAGGATCTGTGGCGGTTGCTGTCCGAGGGACAGGACGTGATCTCTTCGTTCCCGGTCGATCGGGGCTGGGACGCGGAGACGATGTCGGCGATAGGCATGGAGTGTCAGGGCGGGTTCTTGTCCGAGGTGGCGGGGTTCGATCCAGGGTTCTTCGGGATCTCGCCGCGTGAGGCGCTGGCGATGGATCCGCAGCAGCGGTTGCTGCTGGAGGGGGTGTGGGAGGCGATCGAGCGGGCCGGGATCGACCCGGTCTCGCTGAGAGGTAGTCACACCGGGGTGTTCATGGGCACCAACGGCCAGGACTACATGAATCTGTGCCTGGAAACCGGGACAGATGTAACGAACTATTTCCTCACCGGTGCAGCGGCCAGCGTGCTGTCGGGCCGCCTGTCCTACACCCTGGGCCTGGAGGGCCCGACGATGACAGTCGACACCGCGTGCTCGTCGTCCTTGGTCGCCATGCACCTGGCGGCGCAGGCGCTGCGCTCGGGCGAGTGCGGCCTGGCGCTGGCAGGCGGTGTCACGGTGATGGCCACCCCGCTCAGCTTCCTCGGCTTCGGCGTGGAGAGCGGAATGGCGCCCGATGGCCGGTGCAAGGCGTTCTCCGACACCGCGGACGGCACCAGCTGGTCCGAGGGCATGGGCATACTGGTACTGGAACGGCTGTCGGATGCCCGCCGCAACGGCCATGAGGTGCTGGCGATCGTGCGCGGATCGGCGATCAACCAGGATGGTGCGTCCAACGGTCTGACCGCGCCGAACGGCCCGTCGCAGCAGCGGGTGATCCGCCAGGCGCTGGCCAGTGCCGGGCTGACTCCCACCGAGGTGGACGCGGTCGAGGCGCACGGCACCGGTACCAGGCTGGGTGACCCGATCGAGGCTCAGGCACTGCTGGCCGCCTACGGCCAGAACCGTGAAGCCGACCGGCCGCTGCTGCTGGGCTCGATCAAGTCGAACCTCGGGCATACCCAGGCGGCGGCGGGCGTTGCCGGTGTGATCAAGATGGTCATGGCGATGCGGCACGGAGTGCTGCCCAGGACACTGCACATCGACGCCCCGTCGTCGCACGTGGACTGGGCCTCGGGCGCGGTGGAACTGCTGACCGAGCCGACCGAGTGGCCGCAGACCGGCCGTCCGCGCCGGGCGGGTGTGTCGTCGTTCGGAATCAGTGGCACCAACGCGCATGTGATCATCGAACAGGGACCGGAGGTGCCACAGGCCGAGCCAGGTGCGCAGGACCCGGCGTCGGCGGCGGGTTTGGTGCCGTGGGTGGTGTCCGCCAGAAGTGGCGGGGCGCTGCGTGAGCAGGCGCGACGGCTGGCGGCGCATGTCAGTGCGCACCGTGAGCTGGAGCAGGTGGATGTGGGTTTCTCGCTGGTCACGACTCGGTCGGCTTTCGAGCATCGGGCGACGGTGCTGGCCGGCGATCGTGATGGTGTGCTGGCCGGCCTGCGGGCCGTTGCCGAGGACCTGCCGGGTGCGGGTGTGGTGCGCGGTGTGGCACGGGCGGAGCCGAAGCTTACCGTGTTGTTCACCGGTCAGGGGAGTCAGCGGGCGGGGGTGGGCCGGGAGCTGTATGGGCGGTTCCCGGTGTTCGCGACGGCGTTGGACGAGGTGATCGCGGAGCTCGAGCCGCTGCTGAGGAGGTTCGACCGGGAGCCGGCCGGAGGGGCGGGACGTTATCGGCGTTGTTCGTTGCGGGAGGTGCTGTTCGCCGAGCAGGGCAGTGAGACGGCGGGGTTGCTGGATCGGACCGGGTGGGCGCAGCCGGCGTTGTTCGCAGTGGAGACGGCGCTGTTCCGGCTGGTGTCCTCGTGGGGGGTGCGGCCGGCTGTTTTGGCGGGGCATTCGATCGGGGAGATCACCGCGGCGCATGTGGCCGGGGTGCTGTCGCTGGCCGACGCGTGTGCGCTGGTGGCGGCGCGGGCGCGGTTGATGCAGGCGCTGCCGCAGGGTGGGGCGATGGTGGCGGTGCAGGCTGCCGAGAAGGAGGTCGCCGAGCTGCTGGTGGGACGCGAGGGTGAGGTGTCGGTCGCGGCGGTGAACGGCCCGGCCTCGGTGGTGATCTCCGGGGTGGGGGAGGCGGTGCTCGCGCTCGCCGCGGTCCTCGAAGGGCGCGGGGTGCGGACCAAGCGGTTACGGGTGTCGCATGCGTTCCATTCGCCGTTGATGGATCCGATGCTGGCGGACTTCCGCGCCCTGGCCCGGACGCTCACCTACAGCCCGCCACGGATTCCGCTGGTGTCGACGGTGACCGGGGAGGCGGCCTCGGCGGAGCAGTTGTGCTCGCCGGACTACTGGGTGGACCAGGTCCGCGGTGTGGTCCGTTTCGCCGACGGGGTGCGCACGCTGCATCGTCAGGGCGTACGGGCCTACCTGGAGCTGGGTCCCGACGGCGTGCTCACCGCCATGGCGGGAGACACCCTCGTGGCAGAGTCGGACGTGGTGCTGGTGCCGGTACTGCGCAAGGACCGTGATGAACAGACTGCGGCGATGACGGCGTTGGCCGAACTGCACGTGCGCGGGGTGCCGGTGGATTGGCGAGCGGTGCTTCCAGCCGGGCGCCAGGTCAAGTTGCCGACGTACGCTTTCGAGCACCGACGCTTCTGGCCCGAGGCGACCGGTTCCCGTACGGGGGACGCGGCGGCGGGATTGGCCGCGGCGGGTCACCCGCTGCCGGCTGCCGCGGTGGATCTGGCCGTGTCGATACCCGAGGCCGACACGGCGCGGGAGCGGTTGCGCGGGCTTGGAGAAGCACAGCAGTACGAGGTGCTACAGGAACTGGTGCAGCGTCATGCGGCTGCCATTCTCGGCCACGGCGACTTCTCGGCCGTCGATTTCGAACGTGATTTCTTCGAGCTGGGCTTCGACTCGTTCACCGCGACCGAATTGCGTAACTCCCTTGCCAGGGCGGTTGGTTGGGAATTCCCGCTGATGGCGGTGTTCGAGAACAAGAACTCCACCGGTCTCGCCCGTTGGCTGCGGCATGAGCTCGTCACCCGGATGAATGCCGGCCAGGCGACTGCGGCCTCGGCGGCCCAGGTGGACGACACCCTGGCAGGGTTGTTCCGCGGCGCTTTCCGTTCCGGGAAGGCGCAGGAGGCGTTCGGATTGCTGTATGCCGTGGCGAGGACCCGGCCCATGTACGACGCACCTGTCGATCCGCGAGAAATCCCTCGACCGGTGACGCTGGCCAGTGGCGCGGCTCGCTCTCGCTTGATCTGCGTGAGTTCGTCCACGGTGACCGGTGGCGTTCATCAATATGCGCGGTTCGCCGCGCACTTCCGCGGGGAAAGACACGTCTTGGCGCTTCCCTTGCTCGGCTACGCTCTCGGTGAGGGCCTGCCCGCCACGATCGACATCGCCCTCGAAAGCATCGCGGAAGGCATCGTGCAGGCCAGTGAGGGGGAGCCGTTCGTGCTCGTCGGTCATTCGGCCGGCGGCATTCTCGCTTACGGCGCAGCCGGTGTACTGGAGAAGTCGGGAATCTCCCCTGAGGCGGTGGTGATGATGGACTCCTTCCATCCCAGCGCAGGTGGCGATTCGCAGATGCTGTCCGAGCAGGTGCTGCAGTACATCCTGCAGATGGAGACGGTTTTCGGCGAGTTCAACAGCGCGCGATTGTCCGCTATGGGGTACTGGTCGGCAATTATGTCCGACATCAAACTGGCAGACGTGAATGCGCCCGTGCTGTTCGTGCAGTGCGCGGAGCCGTTCTCTGACGTCGAGCCTGAATCGGATTACTGGCGGGCGACGCCGTTCGACCCGTCGCATGCCGTACGGACGATCGAGGCGAACCACTTTTCGATGCTCGCCGAGAAGGCAGCGGACACGGCCCGCCTGATCGACGGCTGGTTCCGACTGGCACACTGACCGTCGCGAAACCTACCGGGAAGATCAGCCGGACCTGAAACGATCACAAGCGTGAGTTGCCTGAAACGCCAGGTCGGCCGTCATCGCGGTCAGCGGTCGGTTCACCAGGTCGGCGCAGCGACTTTGTCGTTGATTCCCCAGCGTGTGGCGTTGCCTGCGGGCGTGTCCAGGTCTGCGCGCAGCAGTCAGTGGATGCTCGGCGACGAATTTCCGGCGTATGACACTGGTAGCCACTAGTAATTGTGCGAGTCGCTTCTGCGGTTCACTGTGTCCAGCGTCATCGGCACAGCGAAGGGACCGAGGGCCCATGAGTATCGCGGAACCGGGCATCGGCAGGCAGTGAACGAAGAGATCGCTCGGGAACTCGCCGGATGGCGCGATACGTGCGGCAGGAGGGTTTGTCAGACCAATGGATCGTGCAGCTCTGCCCAGTAAAGAGCCCGGTGAAGAGTCCGGTGAGGAACAGACGGACCGCCGGCCGGAGGATGGCGGCGCAGCGGGTCTCGAACTGTCCACGTTGCGGCTTGAGCAGTCGGGTCGGGTGCTGACGGCGTGGGTGGACGCCCCACCGTTCAACTACATGACCTTGCCGATGCAACGGGACTTCATCCGGCTCGTCGAGGCGGTGGAGCACGACGTTTCGGTCGGCGCGGTCGTCGTCACCGGCGCGCGGCCCGGCCGGTTCATCACGCACTTCGACATCGCCCACATGTCCTCGCAGGCGGATGGCACGCCAGAGATCTCCCGTGCGGTCGCTCAGAACCTGTACCGGAGTGTACGGGCCATGACGGGCTGGGCGGGTGAACGTCTGGTCGCCCGTTCCCCGATCAAAGGACTGCTCGCGGTAACCCAGTTCCATGACATGGCGCTGCGGCTGATGTATTCCCCGGCGGTGTGGATCGCCGCGGTGAACGGGCCGTGCGGCGGCGGTGGCCTGGAGATGTCGGTCTTCTTTGACATGCGCGTATCGGCTGACCGTGATGCCGGCTTCAGCCTGCCCGAACTGTCGGTGGGGTTGAACACCGCCCTGGGCGGGCAGCGACTCGTCCAGCTCGTCGGGCCGTCCCGGGCTTTGGAGATGATGCTCGAAGCGCGTTTCTACGCACCGCAGGAGGCTCTGGAGCTGGGTTTGGTGAACCGGGTGGTGCCGGCCGAGGAGCTGCTGGACACGGTCCAGCGGATGGCGGAGCGCTACGCCAGGCGGCCGCGGAAGACTGTGGCCCTGCAGAAGCGGATCTTCAACGACGCCCATTCCACCTCGGCCCGGGCCAGTCTTACCCAAGAGGCCACCGCCACATTGATGAGCATGTCATCACCGACCACCCAGGCCGCTATGCGGCGGTGGTTGCAGATGCAGGAGGGCACCAACGGCGACTCGGTGTTCCTGACCCAGCCCGAACCCTGGACCGAGGGCACCGCGCTCGACATGAACGTTCCTGTGCACGGACCGACGCCGCCATGATCCGTGCTTTCCCCGCCGCGGCGGG
>NZ_JBEXGU010000310.1:0-5350 GCF_040607515.1 Streptosporangium sp. NPDC005286
TCCGGGTCGGTCTCCGACGTATCGGACAGGTAGATCTCGTGGTGCAGGCCGTTCCGGACCAGCCCCTCGCTCCGCATCAGCGCGTCCATCCTGGCGAGGGTCTTCGGCTCCTCCGCGTACGGTCCGCGGTGCAGAGCCTGCACGCACAGTCCCTCGGTGAAGGTGACGAGCTGCACCCTGGCGGCGGCCGGGTGCCCCGCGGACTGGCGCGCCTCGTCGGCCCACGCCTCGTCCACCGGCTCCGGCAGCCGCAGGAACAGGTGCCACCACCACTCCTCGCGCGGCACGTCGAGCGGCGGCCGCTCGTCCTCGGCCCACCAGCGGCCTTCCAGGGGGGGCATTTCGAACGGCCGTACGGAGCGGGCCGCGATGCCGAGCAGCGCCCCGGCGACGGCGTACAGCGCTCCCACGCTCGTCGTGTAGACCGGTCCGCCCGGCGCTCCCTGCCCGGTGACCGAGAGCCCGCGCGCGGGGCCGAACTCCACCGCTTCGGGATCGTCCGCGGCCGAATACCAGCTCATTCCGGGTCCTCCAGTTTGATCATCAGATGGGTCACCAGCCGGTCCTGCGGTGTGGTGGCGGGATTGGAGACGTACACCTCGCGCAGCGGGCCTTCGGGCGTGTGCCCGCGCTCGCCCACCCAGGCGAGCAGCGCGTGCGCGGTGAGCGGGATCTGGTGGTAAGGACCGACGTGCGTCACCGAGGCGTACAGACCGCCGGGCAGGACGTCCGGGGACGTCCCCGGCACGTCCTCGGACGTCTCCACGGCGACGGCCACGGTGAGCTCCGGCGCGAGGTCGAGTGGGAACAGCCCGATCATCAGCCCCCTCGGGTCACCCACGGCAGCGAGCAGCCGGGCCACGCACGCCGAGGTGACGACGCCGATCCGGTCCAGTGTCGCGACGTCCCTGACGACGGCCACCCGCCGGGCGGGCTCGCGGACCACCGTCACCTCCGGCCGCTGCAGCCCTTCGGAGAGGATGCGTTCGAGCGCGGCGAAGTTGCGCTCGCGGCGCGCCAGATCGGCCTCCATCCGGTCGCGTACGTCACCGAGCGCAGCCGTGTCGCCGGACAGCACCCGCCCGATCGAGGGCAGCGGCACGTCGATGGAGCGGAGCAGGCTGATCAGCATCGCGGCGCGTGCCTGGTCCGGCCGGTAGTAGCGGTAGCCGGTGTCCGGATCGACGTGGTCCGGGGTCAGCAGGCCCAGCTCGTCGTAGTGCCGCAACTGCTTGACGCTGAGCCGGCAGAGCCTCGCGAACCGCCCGATCGGCAGATATCCCTCGTTCACGCCATCAGCATGGAGGCTCCCACAGTGGGAGGGTCCAACCGGGCGAGAATCGATCGAGCCGGAGGGCCGGAGTGCGTCCGGGAGGTCGCCCCAGCGGGGTTCGGCACGCTCAAGAGCCGACCCCGGAGATCGCATCCGGCCTCGTCCCTGCCGTCCCGCCACTCCGTGACGGCACATTCAAGAACCGACGCCGGCCGGGGATCCTCGTCGGCCTCCCGCGAGGTGGCCCCACATGGACCGGCGCGGCCGGGACCCGTGTCGTGGGTCCCGGCCGCGCCGGAGTCTTTCAGCGTCCGGGTTGGTGCCGACCGCCCTGTCAGCAGCCCCTGGCGGCGAAGGCCAGGAACTGGGTGACCTCCTGCTCGCTGAAGTTATCGTCGGAACCGATCACCAGCGTGCACTCACCGTTGCGCAGACGCGGTCCCCAGGCGAGGCTCTCCAGGTTCTGCACCGGTGTCCGCACCGTGCTGAGGTCGGAGACCAGGCGCTTGGAAACCGGGCGATACGGGCGGCCGGTCGACAGGCTGTCCCTGTTCAGCACGTTCGTGGCACCGCGCAGGTCGATCTCGTACAGCTTGACCTTGTAGTTGACGCCCTCGATCCAGGAGCGTTCGAGGGCGAGGTAGCGGTAGTCGTCGATCGCCAGGATCTCCGAGACGCCGCTGTCGGACTGGCCGGTCGGCGGGATCGGCGCCGCCGGCAGCGGGTCGATCGGGTAGACGTACTGCCCGCGCGGCCTGCCGTCGCGGCTCCACACGGTGATGCGGGCCGGGGCGCCCTTGGTGGCGGTCGGCGGCTCGCCGTCCTCGTACCTGGGACCCTCGGTGACCGCCGTAATGGTGCGCGCCGTGGAGGTCAGGCCCTCGAAGCCGAAGTTGCGCCGGGGGCCGCTGTCGGTGGTGGTCATCTTCATGTTGCGGGGGGTCGTCAGCTCTCCGAGGTGGCGTCCCCGGGTGTTGGTCCAGCGGACGAACAGGTCGGAGACCGGGATCTCGGGATGCGTCGCGTCCGGCCGGTCGCCCTCGTGGCCCCAGAGCAGCCGGTTGCTCCACCTGTCGTAGCGGATCGTCTCGGGATCGGCGGACTCGGCCTGGCCGTAGGCGGGATAGGGGGTCCCGTCGGGACGCCGCAGGGTGGTGACCCCGGTGAGGTTCACCCCGGTGAAGGCTCCGGTGACCGGGTTGATGTCAAGGCGGCCGGTGTAGAAGCGGGCCGGGTTGTAGCGCCACCGGTCGTCGGAGATGAAGTACCAGGTGCCGGTACGCGGGTCACGGTCGATGCCGGAGATGCCGCCGACCGTGGTCCCCCGGAACCGCATCTTGTTCGGCAGGCGCTGCTCGCCGAGGAAACGGGTGATCCGGACCCCCCTCGTGGGCGCCGCGGCCTCCGACCGGGCGTCCGCCGTCGACCGTCGGGCGTCCGCCGTCGACGCCTGCGCGCCGACGGCCCCGAGGCTGACCGCCGTCGCGATCGCGGCCGCGATCGCCGCGATTCTTCGCGAATTGGCCATATGACTCTCCTCATCCCAGAAAAGATCCCGAAGGACTGGCGGGAATATGAGATCGCGGATTGCTGAGAATATCCATGAGAATCAGCACTTGAATGCTCATTGGCCGCTCAATGACAAGGAAGAATCAGCCATTTTTCCTGCATTTTCAGTTTTGAAGTCGAGGAATACGACAATGCGCCCGAAAGCATGCGGGCAGGGCATCCCATCACCGCCGATCAGGATGGCCGGTCACCCGCCGGACACGGGTCCGGGTGCGCGCGCACGGCGGGAGTACGCTCGAAGGGACGCCGACAACCCCGCCGGGTCTATGCCACATTGGACGGCGAATCATGGCGGATATCGAACCCACGTGCGAACTACATCTACGGATATTCGGTCAGCCCCACGACCTGATGCTGCGCCTGCACGGCCACGAACCCACCGAGGACGACGTGGCGAGTTGGATGCGGGCCGGTTCCGTGATAAGGCTCCAGGTCACCGAGACGGCAGGCCGGACCCCGCACACCATGCTGGTGAATTTCGGCAGCGTGGTTTTTGCCTGGATCTGCCCTTACCAGTCCGGCCGGGGATGAATCTGTGAAGCCGGGCTGCCGCCCCCAGGTATCCGCAGGTCCGGACAGACACAATGATGACCGACTATTTACGCACCTATCGCGACGTGTACGAGAATAGACCCCTAATACCGCCAAAGTGCCGCAGAGCCTGCGATCCATTCCAGTGCCGAGCCCCGATGAGGCCGCCCCCCGGCGCCGGATTCTCCCCCACATCCGCCACCGTGACCGCCGATGGGCGCTTTCACCGCGTGAGGCCCGCATCCGCCATCCGGAGCGGCCAGTGACCCGGCCAGCGACCGGGCCGATGACCGGAAGGTGAGGCGGCCGGCCCGCCCAGGCGGCCCTCTCAGCATCCACCCACCCGCGCCCTCGGCTCCATCCCGGCCGCCCCGCCGGGGGGCGATGCGCCCGAGTCATTGACAAAATAGAATTTTATGTACAGGCTCGATTTTGCGATGAGAGATGTCCTGTATCTGGAGCAGATCGATCAGGCCGAGGCGCTGCTCAAACCGCAGCGTATCGAGGTGCTGCGGCGGCTCGCCGAGCCGCGCTCGTGCACCGAGGTGGCGGCCCTGCTCGACCAGACCCCGCAGCGGGTCTACTACCACGTGAAACGCCTGGTGGAGGCGGGCCTGGTGACCCAGGTGTCCGAGCGCAGGGTGCGCGGCATCCACGAGGGCGTCTACCAGGCGAGCGCCCGCTCCTACTGGCTCTCACCCCGTCTCGTCGGCCGGATCGGCCTGCGCAGAACCCAGGACGAGCTGGGCCTGGGCTACCTGCTTGACCTCATGGAGGAGGTCCAGGCCGATATCGGCGCGCTGGACAGGACCGCGCCCGAACTGCCGTCCGTCGGCGTGTCCGGCGAGATCCGGGTGCCGCCGGAACGGCGCCAGGAGTTCCTGAACGACCTCCAGTCCACCCTGCAGGACCTTTTCACCCGCTACGGCGGCGCCGAAGGTGACGCTTTCAAGCTCGCCGTGGCCTGCTACCCCAAGGGAGAACCCCGTGAGTGAGCCGATGAGGCTGAACGCACGCGTGGCCGCACCGCTCAAGGCGGTCCACCACGCCCTGACCGACCCGGGCGAGCTACGGATCTGGCTGGCCGAACACGCCGAGGTCGAGCTGCCGCACCGGTACGAGTTCTGGGGACGCCACACCCCCGAGGGCCACGCGCCCCACCAGCGCCCGCTGCACGTCGACGACCACACGCTGCGCCTGTCGTGGCTGATCGACGGCGAGGAGACGACGGTCGAGATCCGGCTGGAGGAGGAGAGCGCGGAGTCGACCGCCCTGTCGCTCTCCCAGACCCATTTCGACTACCGGGAGGCGATCTCCGGCAACGGCGGCGTCCGGGGGACGCTGCAGACGTTCTGGTGCCTGTCGATCGCGAACCTGATCGACCACCTGGAGGGCCGCGAGCTCACCCCGAAGTGCGACTTCACCTCCCCGCGAATGCAGGAGCGGTTCCTCATCGGCGCCTCGCCCGAGGAGGTGTACGACTCGCTCGTCGACTCGGAGAAGTTCAGCCGGTGGTTCGGCTACCGGATCGACATCGAGCCGTACGTCGGCGGGCGCTTCGCCATGGGCGGCTTCGAGGTGGACGAGGCGCCGGGGAAGGTCGTCGAGGTGGAGCCGGGCCGCAGGTTCTCCCTGGAGTGGCCGGGCTTCGGCGTCTCCAGCTGGGAGCTGGAGGGCTCGGACGGCGCGACGCGGCTCACCTTCGTGATGAGCGGCTTCGACGAGGGCAACCCCCCGTACGCCGGGTGGATGGGCTGGCTCAGCGGCGTCGCCGAGCTACGCCGCTTCCACGAGCTGAGCGACTGGCAGCCGATCTGGTTCGATTTCGAGCCCCCCACCCTGCCCGAGGAGACCACCGCGACCAGGTGACCGCGCGCCACCCGCCCTAGGCCCTGTCCTGTGGATCTTGCCGTGGCGAGGATCGGTCAGGTGGTGTCTCGCAAGGCGGAGGAGGGAGCCGCAGCGTGCTGCGGTGAC
>NZ_JBEXGU010000311.1:0-5327 GCF_040607515.1 Streptosporangium sp. NPDC005286
CCCGGGACGTGTGGTCCCGGGCGGAGGGATCCGGGCAGGTGGAGGGTCAGCCCTTGGCGACGGCCCGGAAGGTCCAGGTCCCGGAGCCGACGGTGTAGACCGTCGCGGAGGTGTTCTCGGGTATGGGCGGATGGACCCCGGGCCGTAGTGGTCGAAGGTCGGCGTCGGATGGGTGTCTGGTGGTTCACCCCTGCGCGGGGCGCTTTCCCCGAAGTCGCGGGCCGCGCCGTCGCCCGGCGGAGCGGTCATTCCCTCGGGAGAGCCGGCCGGCGGGGCCGCGCCTCAGGGCTGGACGTGGACGACCTCGATGCCGAGCAGGTCGGCGACCGCGCGCAGCTCGGCCAGCCGGTGGCCGGTGCCCAGCGCCCAGTGATGGGAGATGCCCGTGGCGCTCCACGCGTCGGTCCACTCCCCCGGGTCGCAGCCGAAGTCCACCCGCGAGGTGGTGTTGCCGATCCGCAGCAGCGGGCCCTCCACCGTGACGCCCTCGGAGACCACGAAGGCGAACGTCCCGTCGCGCCGCTGCAGCAGGCCGAGCATGGTCACCGGACCGTGCGCCACGTCGAACTCCACCGAAACGCCCCACCCGCGTTTGCCGTGGTAGACGCCCAGCCCGCGCAGCAGCGGCCGGCGCGCGCTGATCGCCAGGTGGGCGGGGCCGTCGTGGCCCATCTCCACATGACCGCGCGCGAAGTCCAGCGCCTGCAGTTCGGTGAACGAACCGCCTGCCCCGATCCGGTCCATGACCAGCATGGCGAGCGAGGTACGCAGCTCGTACTCGCCGGCCGTGGGGATGCCCCGCGCGGTCAGCAGGGACGAGCCCAGGATCATGCCCGCGCCCAGCCGCTCGTGGATCTCCCCGTCCAGGCCCCGGTGGTAGTAGGCCAGGCTGTCGAGGGCGAAGTCCTCCACCAGCCGGTCCAGCCCGACCGAGACCCGCGCGGCCCAGGCGAAGTCCTCGTCGTTGACCGTGTCGGCCAGCTCGAAGACCTCCCGTGCCAGACCGGTGCGCTCCTTGACCTCGGCGTCGGTGACCTTCTCCACCCGCACCCGCAGGTCGTCGAACTCCAGCACCTCCACGTGCCCGCCGAGGTTCACCGGCACCAGGGTCAGGTCGGTGGCCACGTCGAGCATGCCGGGGTACAGGTGCCCCATCAGCCCGTGGCGGCCCCGGCGCAGCGCGGCGCGCACACCGGCGGCCCGCACCCATCGGCCGATCTTGGTCCAGGCCCGCTCGTCCTCCAGGTACCCCGACACCGATCGGAAGGGGATGCCCGCGCGGATGAAGGTGTTGGCCATCTCCGGCAGCGGGCACGCCCCGCAGTAGGCGAGCCACTGACCGGTGTCGAAGGTCGCGTGGTCCATCGACTCGCTGGGCTGGAGATTGATCAGCAGTACCGGCGCGCCGCTGCGCTGCGCGACCGGCAGGAGCATCGTCGCGGTCATGTACGTGGTCAGGAAGCCCACGATGATGTCACAGCCGGCCTCGCGCAGCCTCTCCGCCGCGACCGCGCCCTCCTGGGCGTCGGAGATGAAGCCGACGTCGACGACGTCGCAGCCCAGCTCCCGCATCCGCGCCGAGACGCGCTCGGAGGAGCGCCGGAGCTGCGGGAGCAGGTCGGGGAACTGCGGCCAGTAGGCTCCCAGCCCACCGGCGACCAGTCCCACCTTCGTACGGGGCGGGGCGATCCGATCCAGGACCGTGGTCAAGACGTTCTCCTCTCAGCGGGGATTGCCGCGGGAAGCGGGGTCAGCGCAGGAAGGCGGCGGCGACGCCGGCGTCCACCGGGATGTGCAGGCCGGTGGTCTGGGTGAGCTGGGTCAGCTGGAAGACCGCGGCGGCGATGTGCTCGGGCAGCACCTCGCGCTTGAGCAGGGTGCGCTGCGCGTAGTACTCGCCCAGCTTCTCCTCCTGAACCCCGTACACCGCCGCCCGGTTGGCCCCCCAGCCCGAGGCGAAGATGCCGGAGCCGCGCACCACCCCGTCGGGGTTGATGCCGTTGACCCTGATCCCGTACTGGCCCAGCTCGGCCGCCAGCAGCCGTACCTGGTGCGCCTGGTCGGCCTTGGCCGCCCCGTAGGCCACGTTGTTCGGCCCGGCGAACACCGCGTTCTTGGAGGAGATGTAGACGATCTCCCCGCCCATGCCCTGGTCGACCATCACCCGGGCGCTCTCCCGCGAGACCAGGAACGAGCCGCGGGCCATCACGTCGTGCTGCAGGTCCCAGTCGGCGACGCTGGTCTCCAGCAGCGAGCGCGACAGCGACAGGCCGGCGTTGTTGACCACCAGGTCCACCCCGCCGAACGCCAGCACCGCCGCCTGGAGCGCGGAGATCACCTGTGCCTCGTCGGTGACGTCCACCCGCACGGCGGTCGCCACGTCCTCGGCCCGGTAGGCTCCGGCGCCGAGCTCGGCGGCGACCTTCTCCGCGGCGTCCAGGTCGCGATCGGCCACCACCACGCACGCGCCCTCGGCGGCCAGCCTGCGGGCGGTGGCCGCACCGATGCCCGAACCGCCCCCGGTGACCAGCGCGACCCTGGTGGCCAGCGGCTTCGGCGCCGGCATCCGGCGCAGCTTGGCCTCCTCCAGCTCCCAGTACTCGATCCGGAACTTCTCGCTCTCCTCGATCGGGGCGTAGCGCGACAGCGCCTCGGCGCCGCGCATCACGTTGATCGCGTTGACGTAGAACTCCCCGGCCACCCGGGCGGTCTGCTTGTCCCGGCCGAAGGAGAACATGCCCACCCCCGGCACCAGCACGATCGCCGGATCCGCGCCGCGCATGGCGGGCGAGTCGGCGGTGGCGTGCCGGTCGTAGTAGGCCGCGTACTCCTCGCGGTAGGCGGCGTGCAGCTCGCGCAGCCGGGTGACGGCGTCGTCGAGCGGCGCGTCGGCGGGCAGGTCGAGCACCAGCGGGGCCACCTTGGTGCGCAGGAAGTGGTCGGGACAGGAGGTGCCCAGCGCGGCCAGTTCGGGGTGACGCTCGCGGGACAGGAAGTCCAGCACCTCGTCGGTCGCGGTGTAGTGGCCGACCTGCGCCACGTCGGTGGAGGCCAGGCCGCGGATCACCGGGAAGAGCGCGGCGGCCCGCTCACGCCGGGCCTCCTCGGGAAGCGGCTGGTAGCCGGGCCTGACCGGGCCGAACGGCTCGGCCGCGCCGTGTTCGGCGATGTGGGCCTCGGCGGTCCGGATGATCCACAGCGAGTTGGCCTCGCACTCCTCGGAGGTGTCGCCCCAGGCGGTGATGCCGTGGCCGCCGAGGATGCAGCCCACGGCCTGCGGGTTGTCCTTCTTGATCGCGGCGATGTCGAGGCCGAGCTGGAAGCCGGGGCGCCGCCACGGCACCCAGACCACCCGGTCGCCGAAGATCCGTACCGTCAGCGCCTCACCGTCGGCGGCGGTGGCGATCGCGATGCCCGCGTCCGGGTGCAGGTGGTCCACGTGCGCCGCGTCCACCAGGCCGTGCATCGCGGTGTCGATCGACGGCGCCGCGCCGCCCTTGCCGAAGGCGCAGAAGTCGAACGCGGCGACCATCTCGTCCTCGCGTTCGACCCCCGGGTAGACACCGCTCAGGGCGTGCAGCCGGTCCAGCCGCAGTACGGCCAGGCCCGTCTCGGCCAGCGTGCCGAGGTCTCCCCCGGACCCCTTGACCCACATCAGCTCCACGTCGGAGCCGGTCACCGGGTCGACGGCCACGCCCTTGGCCGAGGTGTTACCGCCCGCGAAGTTGGTGTTGCGCGGGTCCGCACCGAGCGCGCGTGACCGCTGCAGCAGTTTCTCAACCGGCGTTCTCATGAAATATCCCCCAACGAATGAACCGTGTTCTCAGCATGCGAGGCGCGGGTCTCAGGCGCCCCAGCCGGCCTGGGCACCGCCGACGCGCTCGGCGGCGATCTTCTCGAAGTACCCCGAGCGCGCGTAGGCGGCCATCGGGTCGGGGTCCAGCCCCCGCTCGGCGCGCACCTCCGCCAGGAGCGGACGCACGTCGGTGTTGTAGGCGTCCATGAACACCCCGTTGGCCCCCAGCACGTCACCGGCGGACTGCGCCGCCGCCAGCGCCGCCCGGTCCACCAGCAGCGCCTTGGCCGTGGCCTCCTGCACGTTCATCACCGACCGGATCTGCCCGGCGATCTTCGGCTCGATGTTGTGGCACTGGTCCAGCATGAACGCCACGTCCTCGGTGTATCCGCCACCGCGAATCACCTCGAACATGATACGGAAGAGCTGGAACGGGTCGGCGGCCCCCGCCATCAGGTCGTCGTCGGCGTAGAAGCGGGAGTTGAAGTCGAACCCGCCCAGCTTGCCCTCGCGCAGCAGGAACGCCACGATGAACTCGATGTTGGTGCCCGGCGCGTGGTGCCCGGTGTCGACCACCACCTGAGCCTTGGGGCCGAGCTTGACGCAGTGAGCGTAGGCGGTGCCCCAGTCGGGCACGTCGGTGGTGTAGAAGGCCGGCTCGAACAGCTTGTACTCCAGCAGGAAGCGCTGGTGCTCGCCCAGCCGGTCGTAGACCTCGGCCAGCGACTCGGCCAGCCGGTCCTGCCGGGAACGGATGTCGTCCTGGCCGGGGTAGTTGGTGCCGTCGGAGAACCACAGCTTCAGCGTGTCCGAACCGGTGGCGTCCATGACGTCGACGCACTCCAGCAGGTGGTCGGTCGCCTTGCGCCGCACCCGTGCGTCCGGGCTCGTCACGCTGCCCAGCATGTAGTCGTCGTCCTGGAAGACGTTGGAGTTGATCGCGCCGATCCGCACTCCCAGGTTCGACGCGTGCGCCGCGAGGCCGGCGTAGTCGTCGACCTTGTCCCAGGGGATGTGCAGCGCCACACTCGGTGCGGCGCCCGTGAAGGCGTGCACCTGGGCGGCGTCCGCGAGCTTCTCGTACGGATCCCGGGGCACCCCTCGCTGGGCGAACACCTTGAACCGGGTACCGCTGTTGCCGTACGCCCATGACGGGGTCTCGATGGCCTGCGCCAGCAGGGCGGCCTTGATGTCGCTCATCGAAGCTCCGGGGCCGTGACAGCCCCTCCTCCTATCTTCCTGATCCAGTGGGGGTACGCGGTCCGACCGTTCCGGCGCGCACGCCGGCCGGTCCCACCGGGGCACGGCGCGCGGGTCGGGCGGGCCGTGCCGGTGGTGTTGGTCAGAAGTCGAACTGGTCGATGTTGGCCTTGTCGAAGACGAAGGGCGGACCCAAGATGATCTCCCCGTCCTTGCCGATGGTCCGCTCGCCGAGCCGGCCCGCCTTGAGCACCTCCCCCTCGGCGCCGGTGATCTGCCCCGAGGCCAGCGCCGCGGCGGCGTAGGAGGCCAGGTAGCCCAGGTCCTTGGG
>NZ_JBEXGU010000312.1:0-5324 GCF_040607515.1 Streptosporangium sp. NPDC005286
TCGAAGGCGCCAACACCTACACCACCCTCGCCGAAATCGCCACCACCCCCGAAACCGACACCCCCGAAGCCACCCCCCTCACCACCGTCCTGACTATCAGCTTCATCAGCTTCACCGCCGTCCTCGAGTGCTAACCGGCCACAACATTGTGTGACGGTGTCACGGGCGCGCAGAGGCGGCCCGTGACACCGTCACGGCTCCAGATGCGAGGTTCAACCGGCTGCAGGGGTCGGCGCGCTGCGGGGTTGAGCGCCCGCACAAATATCTGATCTTGGAGGTTCCATGGCTCCCGGGTTGCTGTTCCCAACCCAACCCGCGCATCCCGATGTGGTGGTGCCCTTCGGCAAGCTGGTGATGAACGGGCTGGCCGGCCGACTTTGGCTGGGACAGTCCTTGGCGGCTGAGACGCACCAGACGATCGCCTACCTGGCGGGCCGGGGCATCAAGGTGCCGTCCGGCATGGGCGTGACGCTGATGCCGCTGCGGCATCCGATGGAGGCGGCGGCCCAGGCGCGTAGCCTGGCGGTGCTCACCGGTCGTCCGGTGGTCGCCGGGTACGGCGCCGCCACCCCGGAACTGGTCAGGGCGCTTCGCGGCGCGCCGTACGAGAAGCCGGCGACGGCCGCGGCCGGGTACGCCCGCGCGGTGCGCGGCATCCTCGACGGTGGGATCTCCGGGCACACCTGCGAGGCGTGCGTCGCCTCCGGCGGGCTGCTCCCGATGAGGCACGCGCCCGTCGAGGTGGGCCTGGGCGTCCTCCGCCCGGGCATGGCGCGGGCGGCGGGCGCCGTCGCGGACGTGGCCATCACCTGGATGACGCCGCCCGGCTACGTCCGGGACACGCTGATCCCCGCCCTGGCCGAGGGCGCGGCGGACCGCGGCTCGGTGCCCCGCGTCGCGACCGTCGTGCACGTGGCGCTGGCCGCCCCCGGCCGCGACCCGCTCAGGCTCGCACGGGTCGGGGCCGGGGCTCACCTGGGGGCGCCGCACTACACCGACATGCTCAGGCGAGCCGGGGTGCCTGCGGACCCGGCCGACCCGCGGGCGGGCGCCGCGGCCCTGGTCGAGGCGGGGGTCTACGTGTACGGCACGCCGGAGGAGGTCGTCGAGCGGTTGCGCGAGTACCGCGAGGCGGGCGTGGACGAGGTCATTCTCAACACCATTGGTGTCGCGTCGACCGAGGGATTCACGGCGGCGGCGGCGGACGCCGAGCAGATCCTCAGCGCGATGGCGAACGCCGATGAGTGAGGCCGGGCAGCCCCAGAGTGCGCCGTCGTTCCGCGCCGAGCGTCTGCTCGTGCTCGTCACCGGGTCGCTCAACGCCACCTTCGTGCCGTACTGGTTCAACTGGCTGCGGCTCTTCTACCCGTGCCTGGACATCCGGGCGGTGGTGACCAGAAGCGCGGAGAGGTTCGTGACCCGGCAGTCGCTCGCGTCCATCCTCAACAAGGATGTGCCACTTGACGTCTGGCCGGACGTTCCGAAGCCTGGCTCGCCCCACGTGGACTACGCGTCCTGGCCGGACACCGTCCTGGTCTACCCGGCGACCTACCACTTCCTGAGCAGGTTCGCCAACGGTTTCGGCGACACCCCCATGTTGCTGGCGCTCCAGTGCACCTCCGCACTGATCGGGATCGCGCCGGCAGTGCCGCCGAACGCCATCCGGTCATACGCCTACCAGCAGCACCAAGCGGCGATCAAGGCCAGGCCCAACGTCGCGTTCGTCGACCCCGTGCTCGGTATAAGCGCCCACACCAGAGAAGAGAGCGTTGCGGCGGCCGCCCCGCTCCCCACTCTGATCGAGCGGCTGGAGAAACTGCGCGCCATCCGAGAGAAAGAAGCCAGATGAGCAAGGTCGTCGAATCCTTCGGCACGGGCTTCGTGCTCACCACGATCGTCAAGCACGACGACGGGGACTATCGGTGGACCCGGCGCCCCGGGCCCCACCGCGGCGGCGCGATCCGCACGCCTGATCCCACCGTCCTGGCAGCCGTCCGGGCGGTGCCGCGGGGGCGGGTCGGGCTCACCGTCCCGGAGCCGAGGGAGGGCGCCGGGGTGACCTACCGGACCGGTCAGGCCCGCTCGATCGCGGCCGTACTCCTTGGTTTAAGGCCGGGTACGGAAAAGTTCGACATCGAACAGGTCGCCATGGACACCCTCGTGGAAACCGGCACGACCCTCGCCCGATTGCATACCGTACCGGTGCCGCAGACCGACCTGCCCTCACCGGCGGGTCCGCAGCGGTTACTCTCCTGGCTGCGCAGCGGACAGGGGCCCACCGCCGCGCCGGAGCTCCACTCCCACGCGACCGGGATCCTCGGCCATGACCGGATCTCCACGGTCGAGGCGTGGTGCGTGCCGCCGTCGGAGGGACGGCACGTACTGCTGCACGGCGCCCCCGGCCACGGCATCCTGCTGCCCCTGACCCAGGATCAGGACGGCTGCCTGCTGACCGGTGAGGACCTCAGCTCCGGTCCGCCGGAGTTCGACGTGGGCTGGCTCATCGGCGAACTGGTGGAGTTTCGTGAAACGTTCCAGCAGCCGGGCCACAACACGTTCCCCGCCCTCGACTACGACGCCCTCATCGGCTGCGTGCTGGACGGCTACAACGCCCCCCTGGACCTCGCCGCCGTAGGCAGGGCCGCCGCCCTGCGATTCCTGACCCACACCCACGATTTCGCCGCCTACGTGGGCTGGCACGATGTCCTGGCGGACTACCTGAAGCTCGTCGCCGATGCGATCGACGCGGCGGACGCCGGGCAACTTCTGCCCTCCTCCTCGCACAAGGTGAGCCACTGATGAAGACTACCGAGATCGTGCGCGTGACGTTGGACAACGGGCTGCGGGTGGTCGTCGAGGAGGAGCACTCCGCGCCCATCGCGGGCGTCGCCGTCCACTACGACGTCGGCTTTCGCGCGGAGGCCGAGAACAGGTCAGGGCTCGCCCATCTGTTCGAGCACCTGATGTTCCAGGGGGAGGCCGGCAACGAGCTGGACCACTTCCAGCAGCTTGAGAGCATCGGGGGTTTCTGCAACGCCTCCACCCGGCAGGACTACACCGACTTCTACAACGTCGTCCCCGCCGAGGCTGTCGCGCGGGCGATCGCGCTGGAGGCCGGTCGCATGCGAGCCCCGAAGATCACCGAGCGGGCCATCCGGGCCCAGACCTCGGTCGTGCGGGAGGAGGTGCTGGGCAAGATCCGCAAGCCCTACGGCGGCTTCCCCTGGCCCAGGCTGTCCCCCGTGCTCTTCCACGACTTCGCCAACGCCCACGACGGGTACGGCGACTACGCCGCCCTCCAACAGGTCACTCTTCATGACTGCGTGGACTTCTTCGACCGCCATTACAGCCCGGCCAACGCCGTGGTGACGGTCGTGGGTGACGTCGAGGCCGGCGCGGTGCTGGAGGTCATCGGGCGTACGTTCGGGGAGATCCCGCCCCGGCCCGCCCCCGCGCTCGGCTCCTGGTGGGAGCCGGAGCCGGCCGGTCAGCTGGAGGCCGAGTACACCGACTCGCTGGCGCCGCTTCCCGCCTTCGCCGTCGGCCACCGGGTACCTGACCCGGCCGCCGACCCGCATGCCCACTTCGCGCTGTCCGCCCTCGCGGGCGTTCTGGCCGGGGGCACCCAGCCGCGGCTGCGTGAGCGACTGCGGCGCGAGACGGGGCAGGCCGTCATCTTCTCGGCCCGCGTCGGCCTGTTCGACTTCCTCGACGCTCGCGAGCCGGACATGTGGATCCTCACCGCGGTCCACCCGAAGGAGTTGCCGGCCGAACGGGTGCTGGCCGCCGTGGACGCCGAACTGGAGTCGATCGGCGCGCTCGGGCCCACCGACGAGGAGTTGCTGCGCTGGCGTACCGCGTGGGTCAACTCCCATCACCGGTCCATGGACCAGCTCGCCAACCAGGTGCGGATGACCGGGCGATTCGAGCTGCTGTTCGCTGATCCCGGCCGCGTCGCGCGGCTGCCCGAACTGTGCGCCGAGGTGACCGCCGCCGATGTGGCGGCGGCGGCGCGCGGCCTGCGCCCGGATTCCCGCGCGCTGCTCAGAGCTGTTCCGGAGGAGGGACGATGAGTAACGCGGTCGTGGATCGCACTCTGGGAAACGGCCTGCGCCTGCTGGCCCTGCGCCACGGCGTCACCCCCCTGGTCGAGGTGCGTCTCCACCTTCCCTCTCCCTGCCTGACCCGGCGCGATCTGGCCGAGTCCATGCTGCTGGCGGCCTGCCTGTCGCAACGGCGGAGCACGGACGACGGCGTGGAGCTGAGCGTGGCGGCCGACGTGTACAAGACGACCGTCACCGCCTCCTGCTCCGTGCAGGACGTGGACCACCTCATGTCAGCGCTGACGGAGGTGGTGGAAGGGGTGCCCGCCGAGGTGGAGTCGGTGCGTGGGCAACTGATCGCGCAGCTCAGGATGACCAGAGCCCACCCCGACGTCGCGGTCAGGTCCGAGCTGGCGCGGCACCTGTTCGGCGACCATCCGGCGACCTTCCTGGTGCCGGAGGAGGACGAGCTGACCGGGATCGCGGAGCCGCGGCACCGGCCGTTCGACCCCAGCGGCGCCGTCCTGATCATCCTCTCGCCGGACGACCCGGAGCGGATGGCCGATGCCGTGGAGAAGGCGCTGGCTGGCTGGCGGCCGCTCGCGCGGAGCGCGCCGCCGCTGCCGCCGCTGCCCAGGATCGACGGTGGCCGGCTGGCGCTGCTGCCGCGGCCGGGCGCGCCGCAGTCTCGCATCCGGCTGCGCGTGCAGGCGGTGACGATAGAGCACGAGCGCTATCCCGCGCTCTTCCTGACCTGCAACCTCCTGGGCGGCTACCTCTCCTCCCGGCTGTCGAGAAGCCTGCGCGAGGACAAGGGCTACGTGTACAGCGTCATCTCGTTCTTCGACCTCCAGCCCGGTAGCGGGCTCCTGGCGATCGAGGCCGACACCTCGGCCGCCACCACCGGCGCCGCGATGGAGGTGCTGGGCGCCGAACTCCGCGGGATGCGGACGCGTCCCCCCACAGGACAGGAGATCCAAGTCGCCCGCACCTATGCCCTCGGTTCCATGGCGACCCGCATGGCTCCGCGTGCCGCCTTCGCCTCCGCGCTCACCGATCTGGCCGCCAAGGGCATGGATCCGCTCTGGCTGCTCGACTTCTCGCACCGTCTGGCCGCCGTGACGCCGGACGCCGTGGTGGCCGCGGCCGAGGAGTTCCTCACTCCCGGGCGCTTCTCCGGCGTGGTCGCCGCGGAACCGATCGGTCTCCGGGCCGGCCTCCTCACGTGGCACAGACCGGTCAAGGACGAGCCGCCGCCGGACGGACCGGGTGGTGGTCAGC
>NZ_JBEXGU010000313.1:0-5175 GCF_040607515.1 Streptosporangium sp. NPDC005286
GGCTGGTCAACGCGGGGCTTCGAAGCGCATCGCTGCGCCTCAAGCCCCCTCCTTCAGGAGGGGGTCGTTGACGCCAGCTCTTCGAGCACCTTGGCGACGACGGTGCCGGTGGCCAGGCCGTACCTCTCGTGCAGGGTGGGCAGGGCGCCGGCGTCCAGGAAGGCGTCGGGGAGGGCGATCGGGACGACCCGCCTGCCGATGCCGGCCCGCACGACCGCCGAGGCGACCGTCTCGAAGAGCCCGCCCACCACCGTGTGGTTCTCCAGCGTGACCACCAGCCGGTCGCTGTCGACCTCGGCGAGGACGGTCTCGGCGTCGAAGGGCTTGATCGTCGGAGTGTGCACCACCGCGACGTCGACATTGTGCCTGGCCAGCTCCTCGGCCGCCTGCAGGGCGCGCATCGTCATCAGGCCGCTTGACACGAACACGACGTCGTTGCCGCCGCGGAGCACCGCCGCCTTGCCGAGCCGGAAGGTGTAGTCGTACTCGTCGAGGACCGTCGGCACCCTGCCGCGCAGCAGGCGCAGGTAGGTCGGGCCGTCGGACGCGGCCAGCTGGGGCACCGCCTGCTCGATGTCGACGGAGTCGCACGGGTCGACGATCGTCAGGTTCGGCATGCCGCGGAAGATGGCGATGTCCTCAGTGGCCTGGTGGCTCGGGCCGTACCCCGTGGTCAGACCGGGCAGGCCACCGATCACGTTCACGTTCAGGTTCGGCTCGGCGATGTCCAGGCACAGGAAGTCGTACGCGCGGCGTGCCGCGAACACCGAGTACGTCGAGGCGAACGGGATGAGGCCGACCTCGGCCATGCCCGCCGCCGCCCCGAGCAGCAACTGCTCGGCCATGCCCATCTGGAAGAACCGCTCGGGGTGGGCCTTGGCGAAGACGTGCATGTCGGTGTACTTGCCCAGGTCCGCGGTGAGTCCCACGACGCGCGGGTCCTGCTCGGCCAGAGCGGCCAGGGCGTGGCCGAAGGGCGCGTTCGCGGTCCTCTGCCCGGGGTCGGCGAATGAGGCGATCATCGCCGAGGTCGTCAGGCGCCTGGCGCCCGTCGCGGTGCTCACAGTACTTCCACTCCCTCGTACCCGGCCGTCAGCTGCTGACGGCACAGCTCCCACTCGTCCTCGTCGATTCGCATGAAGTGGGCCTTCTCGCGGGCCTCCAGCAGCGGGACGCCCCGGCCGATCCTGGTGTCGCACAGGATCACCGAGGGCCTGCCCTCCGGGTGGGCCTGCTCGGCGGCGGCGTCGAAGGCCGCGAGCAGCGCCTCCACGTCGTTGCCGTCCACCCGCTGGGTGAACCAGCCCGCCGCGACCCATTTCTCCTCCGCCGGCTCGATGCGCATGACCGTCTCGGTCTTCCCGTCGGCCTGCAGGGCGTTCATGTCGACCATCGCGGTCAGCCGGCCCAGCCTGTGGTGGGCGGCGCCCATCGCCGCCTCCCAGGTCGAGCCCTCGTCCAGCTCACCGTCGGACAGGAAGTTGTAGATCCGTGAGTCCGACCCCTGGTGGCGCAGCCCGAGGGCCATGCCGACGGCGACGGTCAGCCCGTGGCCGAGCGATCCTCCGGAGATCTCCATACCGGGCGTGTAGGACGCCATTCCGGACATCGGGAGCCGTGACCCGTCGGAGCCGTAGGTCTCCAGCTCGTCGAGGGGCACGACGCCCGCCTCGGCCAGGGCCGCGTAGAGGGCGATGGCGTAGTGGCCGGTGGAGAGCAGGAACCTGTCGCGCTCGGCCCAGTGCTCGTCGTCCGCCCGGTAGCGGAGCTGGTCGACGTAGGTGACCGCCAGCATGTCGGCGACCCCGAGTGCCTGGCCGACGTAGCCCTGGCCCTGCGCCTCGCCCATGTTCAGGGTGTGGTGGCGCATCCGGTAGGCCGCACCGCGCACCCTCTCCGCCCGCGCCGCCGGATCGAGGCGGCGGGCCTGCGGTTCACTGAGTGTGGTCATATCTGTTCTCGTTCTCTCTTCAGACGGTCGCGGCCGTGGTCGTGGACGGCGCCGGGGTGCCGACCTTGACCGGAGCGGTCTCCGGGGTGAGGGTGGCGGCGATCGTCGAGACCACGCCGAGCAGCATGAACAGCACCGCCGGGCCGATCCACCCGATGGATCCGTACAGGGCGGTGGCCAGGAAGGGCAGCAGGCCGGCGACCAGCGAGGCGCCGTTGTAGCCGAGGGAGATTCCTGAGGAGCGGACGTCACGGGGGAACTGCTCGGAGAACCAGGAGGACTCCACGGAGAAGATCGGGTCGTGGCTCAGCAGCAGGCTCAGGGCGACCGCGACGACGACCATGAGGACCGCGCCGGTGTTGATCATGAGGAACATCGGGATGCCGAACGCGATCGTGAACAGCGACCCGATCAGGAACACCGGCTTGCGGCCGATCCGGTCGGACAGCGCGCCGTACAGCAGGTGACTGGCCAGGCCGAGCGCGGATCCGACGATGGTGCCGATCAGCACGTTCTGCTTGTCGGTCAGCTCGGCGAGCACCACGTACGAGAGCATGAAGCTGGTGGTCACGTAGTACCCGCCGGTCTCCGCGAGCCGCAGAGTCATGATCTTGAGGATCACCCGCCAGTCGCGCCTGATGACGTCCAGTGCCGGAGCCTTGCGGATCTCGTTGTTCTTCTTCATCTCCGCGAAGTCGGGCGACTCGGAGACGCCCATCCGGATGAAGATGCCGACGGCGACCATCACCACGGAGAGCAGGAAGGGCGCCCGCCACACCCAGGAGCCCTCCAGCAGGGCCTCGCTGAGCAGGAACGCGCCGTTGGCCAGCAGCAGCCCGGCCGGGATGCCGATCTGCGGGACCGCGCCGAAGAAGCCGCGGCGGCGTTCGGGGGCGTGTTCGACGGCCATCAGGACGGCTCCGCCCCACTCGGCGCCGAAGCCGATGCCCTGAAGGATCCGCAGCAGGATCAGCAGGATCGGTGCGAGCGCGCCCGCCTGGTCGTAGGTCGGCAGCACGCCCACCAGGACGGTCGCGACGCCCATGAGCACCAGCGACCACATCAGGATCGTCTTGCGGCCGACCCGGTCGCCGTAGTGTCCGGCGAGGTAGCCGCCGAGCGGGCGGAACAGGAAGCCGACGGCGAGCGTGGCGAACGATGCCAGCACGCCGACGAGCTTGTCCTCGGAGTGGAAGAACACCGTGCCGAAGTAGGCGGCCGAGGCGGTGCCGTAGATGAAGAAGTCGTAGCTCTCCACCGCGGTGCCGACCATCGAGGCGAAGGACACCTTTGCCGGGTTGTCCCGGTGAGCACCGGCGACGTTGGATGCAGCGGTCATGTGCCGCTCCTCGCTATCTTAATGATCTTGATCACTGGGGGTGTTCGTAGGTTTCGATGACCCGTGAGTCGTCACGTGTCGAAAGACCCGCGTCGGCGGCCTGCTGGTAGCGGGCTCTGGCGACATCGAGGAGGGGGGTCTGCGCCCCGGCCGCCCGCGCGGCCTCGTACACGAGGCCGCTGTCCTTGACGAAGATGTTGATCGTGCTGGTGACGTCGACGTCGGTGCCCCGCAGCATGCGCGGCCCGCGGTCGGAGAGCATCCATGATCCGGCGGCTCCCCGCTCCACGAGGGAGAGGACCTTCTCCTTGTCCAGCCCGAGCGTGGACGCGAGAGCGAGGGCTTCGGCCGCCGCCACGATGTGGACCGAGCAGAGGTGCTGGTTGACCACCTTGATGGCCTGACCGTCACCGAGCGCGTCTCCGACCGTCTGGACCGTTCCAAATCTGTCGAGGACGGGACGGGCGGCCTCGATGTCGGTGGCCGGGCCCGAGGCGAACAGGGTGAGCTCACCGGTCCGGGCCCTGGCCACCCCGCCGGTGACCGGCACGTCGACCACGACCGCGCCGGCCATCTGTAGCCGGGCGCCCTGCTCGCGCACCGCCTCCGGGCCCACCGTGCTCATCACGATCCAGCGCTGACCGGTCACATCCACTGCCAGCGCCTCGGTGACAAGGGCTTCGAGCTGCGCCGGAGTGGCGACCATGACGACCACGAACTCGGTCTTGGGCGCTTCGGAGAACCGGGAGACCGCCCGTACGCCGGCGGCCTCGGCCCGCTCGTGCGCGGCCGGTAGCGGGTCCACCCCGGTGACCGCGTAGCCGGCGGACACCAGTTGGGCCGCCATCGGCAGGCCGATGGCGCCGATACCGACGAAAACGACTGTTGGGTCGCTCATGGACATCCTTCTGTTCTGGGTGATCCGGCCCTGTTTCTGGGCATGGCGTGGCCCACTGCCCGCGCGGGGGTGGCGTGTCGTTGTCGTGTGTGGGGGACCTAGGGCGAGTGCGTGAGGGAGGACCACACCTCGAAGTGCCTGCGCATCGCGATCCGCGCGCCCTCGCCGTCCCGTTCGCCGATGGCCTCGACGATCCCGTAGTGGACCGTGTCGATGACCCGGGTCTTGCCCGGGGTCAGGGGCTCGCGTTCCACCGCCAGCCGGCGGCGCTCGACGACCTCGCTGCGGAGCACGTGGCTGAGGCCGTCGTGGACAAGGTTGAAGACGGGGTTGTCGACGATCAAAAACAGCCGGTGGTGGAACTTCAAGTCCGCTTCGAGGGCGCGCTCGCCGTCGCCGTCGCCGCTGGCCTTGACCATCTCGTCAACGAGTTCACGCAGGGCGTCGACGTCGTCCGCGGTGGCCAGTCTCGCCGCCGCCTCGGCGACGGACACCTCCAGCATCTTCCGTGCCGACGTGAACTGTTCCTGGCTCAGGTGGCCGAGCTGGACGCCCAGGTCGAAGTAGAGCTGGATGAAACCGGCGTCCGGGGTGCTCAGGTAGGAACCCCTGCCCTGCGTGCGGTCCAGGAAGCCCAGCATCTCCAGCATCGACAACTGCTCGCGCAGGGAGCCCCGGCTGACTTCCAGGGAGGTCACCAGCTCGCGCTCCGTGGGCAGGCGCAGGCGGCCGGTGGCGGGCTCGGGACTCGCCTGCTCGGCAAGGCTCCGAACCAGGGATGCCAGATCCATACCCTTCCCCTCCCGGTGACCCTTTGGTTAAACCAATTGCACTGAGGTTAAGCTCACGTTGCTTCCAGGTCAACAGATTGGTCAAACCTATTTTCGGGCGGGGAGATTCCCGTGGGGAGGGCGGGGCCGTCGCGGCGGGTTTCGCCGGCGGCCGGTGGTGCCTTGGCGAACGTCGGAGACGTACCGCCAAGGCACC